>JAYUDQ010000722.1:0-3269 GCA_043739745.1 Acidimicrobiia bacterium
TGGGTCACCTACGAGGATCAGGTGCCGAACGAACAGGACTTCGACCTCATCGGCGCAGCGTTCGCAGCGGCCGGTGTGGAGCGGTCTGGTCCGGTCGGACTCGGCATCGGTCGGCTCTGCCGTCATCGGGAATTGGTCGACTTCGGCACCGACTGGATGAGCCAGCACCGAGCCTGATGCGGCCAACGCCTGGGGAAAGCCACCGGGCGCGCAGCCTCGCCCTACCGGGGGTTCGAGCGTCGCCCGATGTATGCATGCCTACTACCGTGCCTGCATGGCGCAATTGACCATTCGGACGGACGACCGACTCGTCGAACAGGTTCGCCGCGCAGCCGCGGCGCGCAGCCAGTCGATGAACAAGTTCGTCGCATACGTCCTCGACGTAGCCACGAACCCCGATTCCGCGACGACTGCGGACAATCGAATTCGTGAGCGACTTGCGGCAGCCGGACTGCTGGCCCCGGCAACACCAAGGTCGGCATCCAATCGTCCACCACGTGATGCCGTTCGTCGAGCACGGAAGCGAGCTGGAGCGGGCATGCCGCTCGCAGATCTTGTGTCCAGCGCGCGCGGCTCGAAACGGTCGTAAGCGTGTTCGCCGACTCGTCTGCATTGGTCAAGCTCTATGCCGATGAGATCGGTCACGAGGCCATTCGGGCCATCCGAACACGGCTCATCGTGAGCCAGTTGGCCCGGGTCGAGGTGCCGTCGGCCATCTCGCGGAAGCAGCGGATGCGCCATCCCCCGACGGAGGACGCGGCGTTGCTGGTGTCCGAATTCGAGTTCGATCTGTTCGGCAGCGGCACGAGGCGCCTCGCTTCGTCATGTCATGCCGACAGCTGCCGTTCTCGATGACGCTGCTCGCCTCGCTGCGGTCCACGGCCTTCGGGCCTATGGTGCGGTCCAGATGGCAAGTGCCCGCCTCGCCCGCACGGCTGCGTCTGAGGTGCAACACGGTCGCTGCGCTCGATCGGGACCTCCGACGGGCCGCCGCTTCCGAGGCGCTCTCGCTCGTGCCCGGCGCGCTCTGAGTTCACGCGAATGTCGCGATGGTGAAGGGTCACCGATCGCCGCACCGCACGTCGACAAGCCCTTCGGCCGGCACCGTCCCGTCGGCCGGATTCGGCGTGGCTGTTAGCGACCCCGTGCCGGAAAGGCCGCTGAGACCTGCCCTTCCCGAACCCTTCACGACGGTGAACGTTCCGACGTTCTTCCCGGGTTGTGCGCCGAGGCGGACCTCGTAGCGGATCGTCGCAGTCCCCACACCCGGACAGCCCCGGACCGACCCGGTGAAGTGCGCGAGTGAGACAGCCCACCCGGTGCCGGTGGCGAAATTGAAGGACAACGAGCCGGCGTTGACCTGGGTCCCTTCCATCGCTCCGGTGAGCTGGTCGTACCCGAGGAACGGTACGAGGCACTCGGCCGAGGCCGCCTCACAGAGCTCCGGCCGAGGTGCACCGGTCGAGCCAAGGCCGAAGAGCTCCGTCGGCTTTGCCGTCGTGGAGGAGAATGTCGAGCGCGCCCGCGCTGCCTCCGCCGTGGCGGGGAACGGGCTGAGCAGTGCCGTTGCCACCACGGCCGACACGAGTGGACTGATGATCCGACGCACGATTTCTCCTGATCTCCGGTGAAGTTGCCGGTGGATCGAAGCACGCGACGTCCTTGAACCATCCCCGATCGGTCCTCGCCCCATAGGCTCGGTGGATGCGGATTGCCGTTCTTGGTCCGACCAGCTGTATCTCGGAAACCGGTGAGCACTTCGTGCCCGCGCCGCTGGATCGGCGGCTCCTCGCGGCGTTGGCGGTGGATCGCCATCGGGTGTGGTCCGTCGACGAGCTGGCGGACGCGGTCTGGGGCGAACCCGCTGGGGAAGCGACGAAGCTGGTTCGCAACCGGGTGTCCGCGCTTCGAGCCCGATTGGGTAGGGGCTTCGTCGACAGCATCGCCAAGGGGTACCGCCTCGGGTCAACGGTTCGGCTCGACGCCGATGACCTGATGCCGGGCAGACCGATCGAGGCCATCACCGGCCAGCGTTTGGCCGCAGCATGGCGTGGCGAGCCGTTCCAGGACCTCGAGGACTGGCCGCCGGCCCGTGCCGCAGCGACGCGTGCGCGGATCGGATACGCCAACCTGGTCGAAGGACACGTCGCGGCCGACCTCGCGCGCAACGAAGCGGACCGTGCCGTCGTCGGCGCCCATACGCTCGTCGCCTTCGATCCCTACCGGGAGCGGGGGTGGGAAGTGCTTGCGCAGGCGCTGTTCGCAACCGGTCGGCAGCGGGAGGCCCTCGATGCGTGCCATCGCGCCCGAGCGATGCTGGGCGAGGTCGGTCTCGAGGCCGGACCTCTCCTGATCGAGACGGAGCGTGGCATCGCGGCGCGCGAATCGTCGGTGCTGGGCGCTTCGGTGCCCAGCTTCCCGTCGCCCGACTCGGTGCCGCTGATTCGCCAAGGTCGGCTGCAGAGTTCGTTTATCGGCCGGGTCGACGACCTCTTGCGTCTCAACGATCTGTTGGACCGCCACCGCCTGGTCACGGTCGTCGGCCTCGGCGGGGTGGGCAAGACCCGCCTTGCCGTCGAGCTGGCACACCAGCTCGGCCGTCGGGACGGCTCGGTCCCCATGGCGGATCTCGTGACTGCTGCGACAGATGACGACGTGGCCGCCGTGGTAGCACGAGCGATCGGTCTGCCCTCGGCCGCAGAACAGATCGGTGCGATCCGCGCATGGGCGACGGGCGCCCGCGGCCTGCTCATTCTCGACAACGCCGAACACGTGCTGCGCGGCACTGCGGAGGTTGCGGCCGCGGTGATCGAGTGTGGGGCGAGGATCGACGTATTGGTGACAAGCCGTTCACCGCTTGGCCTGCCGGGCGAGGTCGTCGTGGCACTTGCGCCGCTGACCGATACCGATGCCGTGGATCTGTTCACGTCCCGCTCGCCACGCGCGCACGGCCGCGTGAGCGTCGAACAGCTCTGCGCCGCTGTCGGTAGGGTTCCGCTGGCGATTGAGTTGGCGGCGGGGAGGACCGATGCCGTCGCTCCCGGCGAGTTGGCACGGCGGCTCTCCGACGATCCAACTGCACTCGACCGCGCCGGTGCGGAACGGCATTCGAGCGTGAGCGCGATAGTCGACTGGTCGGTGGGATCGCTGGACCCGACGACGGAAGCAGTACTTGCCGACCTCGCGGTCTTCGTCGCTCCCTTCACCCTCGATGCCTGCCTCTCCGTGATCGGCGGAAACGGCGGCTCGGACCGGACGTCTGGGGTCGA
>JAYUDQ010000723.1:0-3260 GCA_043739745.1 Acidimicrobiia bacterium
ACGCGGACGCTTCGTTCGTCCCATCGTCTCCATCATGCTGAACATCCTTCCAGGGTGAAACCCCAGATCGCAGATGTCCGTCAAACCCGGTCACGCCCATACGAGCCATTTCGCGCGGCTGTGGCGGAGGCCGCCGAGATGCTCGGCCACACGGTGTTGCGGGCGGAGGATCTCGGTGCGACGCCGGCGTCTCCACAGCAGGCGTGCCTGGGCTTGGTGCGAGACAGCGATGTGGTGGTGCTCTTGATCGGCGAGCACTACGGACCAGTTCAGCCGTCAGGCTTGTCGGCGACACATGAGGAGTACCGCGAGGCGCGAGAGCGGAAGCCAGTGCTGGTGTTCGTCGAGGAGACTGCGACACGAGAGGGACAGCAAGCCGCGTTCCTTCACGAGGTCGAGGAGTGGGCTACAGGCCATTTTCGCAGCACCTTCCGTGCCCCGGCGTCGTTGAAGGAAGCGGTAGTGCGGGGGGTGCATGAGCATGAGCTCGCTGTGTCGCACGGCTCGTTCGAAGAGGCCGAGTGCTTGGACCGAGCCAGGGGACTCTTGCCCACCGACTCGAGGGGCATCGGCGCCGGCCCGGAGCTGGTGGTGGTGATCGCTGCGGGTCCGCACCAGCAGGTGATCCGGCCATCGGAGCTCAGCGTGGCGGCGTTGGCGGCTGATCTGCAACGCGAGGCGATCTTTGGTTTGAGTCCGGTCCTCGACCGGACCGAGGGTACGACCGAGTCGGTCCGCGGCATACAGCTCACATTGCAACAGGATCACGGCGAGATCACGCTCGATCAGGCGGGGAGCCTGCGGATCAGCACGGTGCTCCGCTCAAGCGGTCGTTCGCGTGCGGTGGAGATCCCGGCGATCATCCACGAGGACGTCCAGCAGTTCGTTGGGGCAGCCGTTCGCTATGCCGGTTGGGTGCTCGATCGGGTCGACCCGATGCGCCGACTTACCGACGTGGTCGTCGGCGGCGCGGGATGGATGCCCTGGCGGACCCGATCCGAGCACGACGCGAGCCCGTCCTCGGGTTCGATGGGAATGGGCGGCGACGCGGCGTCAACGGTGGAGTTGACTCCGCCACGACGACATCGCCAGGCATTGACGCATGACGCCGACCGCATCGCCGAGGACCTCACCGTGTTGCTCGCTCGAGACCGACAACGATGACGCCGCTCGACCGCGACCGCCAACGGCGGCGCTGGGGCGATGCTCGCCGGCTGGATCGCCTCGACACCGAGGCCATCGAAGGCTTCGCCAGGGGCGGGCTCGGTGCCCTCGTCGAAGCCCTCGACTTGCGGATCCGGTTCCTCCCCGCCGACCCCTTGGCCGCAGCGGTCCGCCTCGATGGTGAAGCGGAGGAGTGGTTGTCCGAGTCGCGGCCGTCGCCTTACGGAGGCCGCGAACCGGAACTGGGACAATCGAAGCGAGCAACCAGTTCGGCGCTCGTCCGCTATGACCGCTACCGCGACGACCAGGGCTGGACGCGGTTTGTGGCCTTGCATCGAGACGGAAGCCTTGACTTCGGCGAAGGAAGCTCGATTGGGGAGTTCCGAGGCGGACGCTCCGTTCGACTTCGACCTCTCGTCGGGCTCGTCTGGCATCTGGCGGCGATGCAGGTGGAAGCGGTCGAACACTGGAGTATCGAGGGGCCGTTCGAGGTCTCCGTCGCGCTGGCCGGTGTGGAAGGCGCTGGGCTCGGCGGATTCGCCGAAGGCTGGAGAGACGTCGGCGACATGTTCTGGGATGCGCCGACCTGCGTCGAGCCGAACGTGTTACTGCGCTTCGAGTGCGAGGTTCTTGATCCTGAGGCTCTGGCGGTGGACGTCGGCGAGCGGCTCGAGAACACCTTCGGCTCGACGCACCGGCGATTCGTCGCGAACCGGGGAGATTTCGAGGCCCGGTTCGATCCTCGCTTCTAGTCCGGAGTGAGCCGGCACGCGGCGCTCTCGCTGACAGGCCATGAGGCACACGACCTCTGCATCTGCGCTCACAACCGGCGATAGGAGACTCGGTTCCGGGAACTGAGAGCAGGAACGTCGACACGCGTCGAACCTTGCGCAGAAGATGCGACGCCCCGACCGTTGACCAGTGCCAGCGGCGCCGAGTATCGAGATCAGCGTGGCACCCCGGCCGTCCCCTGCCACGAAGTTGGAGCGTCGTCGCGCGCTCTGCTCGGCGGTTAGCGCTTGCTTGTGCGGTTGCCGCGTTGGGCCAGTGCACTTCCTGCCGCGGACTTGGCGCTCTTCGACGCCGACTTGGATCCAAGTGTCTTGCCCGCAGCTTTCGCGGCTGTCTTGCTGGTCTGCTCGTTCGATCCCCGCTGTGTGAGCGCGCTCCCTGCCGCGGACTTGGCCGCCTTCGACGCCGACTTGGAGCCGAGTGTCTTGCCTGCAGCTTTGGCTGCTGCCTTACTGGTCTGACCGCCTTTGCTCATGGAGCCTCCTTTGGATGAACGTGACGCGACTGACTCACGCGCACGAACATGCCCCGTGTTCGCGTCGGCGTGTGCCAGGTGCCGACGGAGGGCCTGACGGACGACATCGGACGGGGTTGTGTGTTCAGCGGCTGCTCGGTCGTCGAGAGCCCGGCGAAGTTCTGGTTCGAGCCGGATCGGGAGTGACCCTGCCGGTCCGGAGCCCATCGCTGGCCGGCCGGGGCGTCGGCGCAGCATCGATACGTCGAGGCCCTCCTCGGCTTCGCGTGCGAGACGCTCGATTACCGCGCGGGTGAGCTCGACGCCTGTCTTGGTCCGGCCGTAGGTCTCCTGTTTAGTCATTGGTCTCTCCTTCACCACGAAGGAACGGTTCGTAGTTGCGACGCATCCTCATCGCGTGGATGATCAACTCAGTGCCGTCGTCTCTGGCGATGGCGACGACCTCGAGCAGATTCCCAGCTCGGTCGGGTCCGAGATAGAGCACCTTGCCGTCGTCTTCATCAGCGGCGAACAAGGCTTGGTCGACCGAGTGCAAGATGTCTTCATCAGCGATCCCGTGCTTCCGGGCGGACTCGTAGATTTCCACGGAACTAATACTGTATCGCGAAACTACCAGCCTGGGAGCGTCGGTTCAGCCGGACCGGTTGGTCTCGCTCCAACGTGGTGGCCCCGACAGCTGTCCAGGCGCGCTACCACTCCCGCCTGTAGGCATCTGGGGCTCGCGATCTCGTCAAACGAAGCGCAGCTTGGAAGTCCCCTGAGGCGACCGTGGTGGTCGCGGGTGGAGCTCCAGTGCACAGTGTCCTCTGCCGAGGCGAAGTTCGCCGCC
>JAYUDQ010000724.1:0-3244 GCA_043739745.1 Acidimicrobiia bacterium
TGCAACGACGCCCGTCTGCCGATGCGCGATCTTGGGCTCATAACCCGAAGGTCGCAGGTTCAAATCCTGCCCCCGCAACTCAATGAGGACGCCGTCTTAGCGATGATGCTGGGTCGGCGTTCTTGTTTCTGCGGGCCAGCTTGCGGGCCACTGCCTGCAAGGTGCAGACGGGTGTTGCAGGTTCCATGTCGACCTTGGCCGCCTATCGAGGCGGTGCGAATTCCGGAGCATGCCGATCACCGATTCCGACGCATGCCGATCACTGATTCCGATTCATGCCGATCACCGATTCCGAGCATGCCGATCGCTGAACGGCTGAGCAGCTTTCGGCCCTCGTGACCGCCTCAGGGCGTTGACGACGCTGGGTACATGACCGCCTGTTCACCCTCCCAACCAGGAGGGGAATTGACGGCCGAGAGGGTACCCATGCGGACGCTGCGAGAAGTGATTCGGTTGAAGTTCGAGATGAAGCTGACGGGGCGGGCGATCGCCAAGGTCTGTCGACTGTCGCCAGCCACGGTGTCCGGCTACCTGGGGCGGATCGCGGTGGCGAAGTTGAGCTGGCCGCTGCCACCCGAGCTGGACGACGACGATGCGTTGACGCGACTGCTGTTCCGGCAGGAGGGGCAGGCGATGAGCCGGCCGGATCCGGACTGGTGCGTGATTCACCAGGAGCTCAAGCGCAAGCACGTCACCAAGAGTCTGCTCTGGCAGGAGTACCGGGAGTCACACCCCGAGGGTTACGAGTACAGCCGATTCTGCGAGCGGTACCAGCTTTGGGCCGGGCACCTCGGCGTCACGATGCGGCAAGAGCACGTGGCTGGCGAGAAGTGTTTCGTCGACTTCAGCGGCGACGGCATCGAGGTCATCGACCCGCTGACCGGCGAGGTGCGGGTGGCGAAGCTCTTCGTTGCGGTCCTCGGGGCGAGCAACCTCACCTACGTCGAGCCGGTCTTCACCGAGGAGCTGGCGACGTGGATCTCGTGCCACGTCCACGCCTACGAATTCTTTGGGGGCGTCAGCGAGCTGACGATCCCGGACAACTTGCGGAGCGCGGTGACGAAGGCGAGCAAGTACGAGCCGGTGCTCAACGAGACGTACGCGGATCTCGCGCGTCACTACGGCACGGCGATCCTCCCGGCGCGGGCGTACAGGCCGCGCGACAAAGCGAAAGTCGAGCAGGGGGTGTTGCTCGCCTCGCGATGGATTCTGGCAGTGCTGCGGAACCACAGCTTCTTCTCGCTGGGCGAGCTGCGCGACGCGGTGAAGGTGCTGGTGACTCGTCTCAACGACCGACAGATGAAGAAGTTGAAGAAGTCTCGCCGGCAGCTCTTCGAGGAAGTCGAGAGGGCCGTGCTCAAGCCGCTGCCGTCGGAGCCGTACGAATTTGCCGACTGGGAGAAGCCGCGGGTGGGCCTCAACTACCACGTCGAGTTCGACGATCATCACTACAGCGTCCGCTACACGCTGTACGGCGAGCGGCTGGACCTGCGCGCGACGGCGACCACCATCGAGGTGTTCCGCGGCGGCAAACGTGAAGCGAGCCACGCGCGCAGCTACGTGAAGCACGGGTACACGACGCAACGTGAGCACATGCCCCAAGGGCATCAAGAATTCGCCGAGTGGACCCCCGAGCGAATCATCGGCTGGGCGAAGACGATCGGGCCGATGACCGCGGCCGTGGTCGAGGAGATCATGCTCAGTCGGCCGCACCCTCAACAGGGCTTCAACGCATGCCTCGGCATCATGCGGCTGCGCAAGGGCTACGAGCCCGAGCGAATTGAGCGGGCCTGCGCCCGCGCGAAAGAGCGCCGCGCCTGCAGCTACAGGAGCGTGAAGAACATCCTGCGGCACAACCTCGACAAGGAAGAGACGGCTCTCGACCAGCCGCAAGGGAGCCTGCCCCTGCACGAGAACGTGCGGGGCGCTGGCTACTACGACTACCACCACTGAACTGACGAGATCGCGCCGACGGTCTCGCGGCGCAGGGGCCGTGCGGGAAAAGGAATCCCTCACGCCCGACAACGAGACCATTCAACCCAGGGAGAAGTCGATGCTTGCTGCACAAACGATGGAGAAGTTGGTGGAGATGAGGCTGCACGGAATGGCCGCCGCGCTGCGCGAGTGGCTGGAGAAACCGAAGGACAAGGAACTCGCGCCCGCGGACCTGGTGGGGCTGCTTGCGGATGCCGAGTGGGTGCATCGCGAGAACGCGAAGCTGAAGGCTCGCTTGAAGAACGCGAAGCTCAAGCACCCGGCGTGCATCGAGGACATCGACTACGCGCACCCTCGGGGGCTGACGAAGTCGGTGATGCTCGACCTGGCGATGTCGCGCTGGGTGGTCGGCAAGCAAAACGTAATTCTCACGGGGAAGACCGGCGTCGGGAAGAGCTACCTGGCGTGCGCGCTCGGCAACAAGGCCTGCCGGGATGGCTTCACCGTGGCGTACCGGCGGACCTCGCGGCTCTTCGATGAACTGGCCCAGGCCCGGGTCGACGGCACCTACTCGTTGCTGCTCCGACGGCTCGCCAAGACACAGGTCTTGGTCTTGGACGATTTCGGTCTCGAACTGCTTGGCGCCGCGCAACGAAAGGAGTTGCTCGAAGTGCTCGACGATCGGCACGGAACTTCATCAACGATCGTGACCAGCCAGCTTGATCCGAAGGAATGGCACGCGGTGATCGGCGACGAGACCATTGCCGACTCGATCTGCGATCGGCTCGTCCACAACGCGCACCGGATCAAGCTCGTCGGCGAATCGATCCGGAAGACGAAGGCGGGGAAATCATGAACACCAAAGGGGCCGCCTTCGCTGCGCTCAGGCGGGGTGAAACGACGACCTGAGCGAGTGGATCAAAGCGACGAAGAGAACTAAGTCAGGCGCAAGTAAAATATCCCGGCGTCGTCACGCTCTGGGTGATCGGCATGGTCGGAATCGGTGATCGGCATGCGTCGGAATCAGTGATCGGCATCGTCGGAATACGCAGGCGGACCATGAAGGTGAATCGGCCGTACAGGGAAGCAGATCGACATAGGTGGTGGGTTCGCTGGAGCGATGAGCATGGTCATCGGTGCAAGCGGTCTTTTGATCGCCATGCAGACGCTGAGCACTTCATCGCGGTGGAGGCAGCTCGCGTCCGAGAGGTGAAGAAGGGGCTGCAACTGCCCACTCCACCGACCAAGACGATGAACCAGGTCTTGGACTACTGGCTGACGAACAGGGCCAGCCAGAAGCGAAGCAAGC
>JAYUDQ010000725.1:0-3244 GCA_043739745.1 Acidimicrobiia bacterium
GCGAGCGGTACAGCGTCGCCGCTGACGAGCTCCGCACGATCGTCGAATGCGACCACCCGGAACCCGAGCCAGTGGGCGAGCTCGACGACGGCCTTGCCGACATGGCCACAGCCGATCACGAAGACGGTGGGTGTCGGCATGTATGGCTCCAGGTAGACGGTGACCGTTCCCCCGCATACACCGGGGTCGCCGCGTGACGGGTCGACGAGGTCGTAGGTGATGAGCCGCGTGAAGCCGTCGGCCAACGCGGCCTCGCTCTCGGTGACGACGCGCGCTTCCATCATGCCCCCGCCGATGGTCCCCGAGGTCGTGCCGTCGCCCCAGACGATCATCTTGGAGCCCGGCCGGCGGGGAACCGAACGCGAAGTGGCGATGACGGTGGCGAGTACGCCCGCGCGTCCGTTGGCGACACCCGCGAGAAGCGACGCGATCAGGCCTTCGCCCATAGCCGCCTCGCCTGCTCGTGCACCCGCGCCCGCACCCGTTCGCGGTCGAAGCCCAACAGTGCGCCGTCGCGTACCCGCCACGTCCCGCCGACCATCACGTCGCGCACGTGCGTGTGGTTGCGCCACAGGACGAGCTGATCAAACAGGTTGTGCGCCGACAGCGGCGTCGGCAGGTCGCCGTCGATCACCTGGAGGTCGGCCGCCCAACCCGGTCGCAGCTCGCCGACGCTACCCAGCCCGAGGGCCTGTGCCCCGCCGCGCGTCGCGAGACCGAAGACCGTCGCCGCCGGCATCACGGTGGGGTCGAGCAGCCGCGCCTTGTGCAGCATGAACGCGCCGCGCATCACCTCGAAGAAGTCGTTGACGTAGCCGTCCGAACCGAGACCGGTCACAACACCCGCGGCGAGCTGCTCTGGCACCGGCGCAATACCGCCGCCGACCTCGCAGTTCGACAGCGGCATGTGCACGCAGTTCACGCCACGTTCCGCGATGATTTCTCGTTCGCGATCGCTCAGCTGCACGCACTGACTCGCCACGAGATCCGGCCCCGCCACACCGAGGTGCTCGTACAGCTCCATCGTGCGCACCCCACGGTGCTCAGCGCACCACTCGCCCTCGTGGACGCCCTCGTTCACGTGAGCGTGGTAGCGCACTCCGAGGTCGCGTGCAGAACCGACGGCCTGCGTGACGAACTCCGGCGAGCACGTGAACGTGGTGTGCCAGGACATGAGGCCCGAGACGAGCGAAGCGTCTCGCCGGCACGCTTCGATCAGCCCGACATTCTCCTTCAGTCCTAGTTGGGCGTTGGCTTCGCTCACCCGCTGCGTAGCCTCGAACGAGAGGAGTCCGCGCAGGCCCATGCGCTCCACGACTTCCTTCTGGGCAAGCAGCGCGCCCGGCAACGCATGCGGCGCTTCGAGGATGTCGTAGAAGCTCGTGACACCGCTGCGAAGCATCTCGCCGCACACCCATTCGGTCGCGGTCGCGATCATGTCGTGGTCGAGCGCGTCCTCGACCTTCGGCCACCAGAAGTCCTCGAGGAACGGCCAGAAGCCTGCGGGCGCATTTTCGAGCGGGATCCCGTGCGCGAGCACGCCGTACAGGTGCACGTGCGCGTTCACGAATCCGGGGGCGACGACACCCCCGCGCACGACGTCGTCGGAGTTGGAGCCGGCTGCGTCGCCGCTTCTGTCGGCGTGCCGTGCGAGCAACTCGCTTGCGCGGCCGGTTTCGACGATCACGCCGTCGACGACCCGCACGCCATGTCCGGCCAGGGGCGGCTCGTCGGCTGCGACCACAAGCCAGTCGCCGAGCACGATCGTTCCCACCCGAACCAGCGTAGTGTCCGCATCTCTCACACCCGCCTCTCGCGGCACTTCCGCTGACTCTGGCAGATCGTCGATCTACTTCTGCCAAACTGTCGGTGAGGACCCTGGAGATCGTCAGCGGGGAGCCGCAACAACCGGCCTGACGCCCGGATAGCATCCGGCGCACACGATCATGAAGCGCTCGAAGTTCCTCACCAACGTCGTCCCGCCGGCCTTGTTCTCCGTTGCCGTGTTGGCCGTGTGGCATGCGTCGTCGGTCCTCCAGTTCAAGGACGAGCGGAGGCGCGCGCTCAGCCAGCCGGCACCGTTCGACGTCGTACGGGCCGGCTTCCTGAAGTCGCGGAACTTCAAGGAGATGGCGGGCGGCCTCGCGGTCACCGCCCGCATCACGCTCATCGGTCTCGCGGTCTCGATCGTGATCGGCGTCGCCATCGCCGTGATCATGAGCCGGTCCCGCCTGGTGGAACGGACGGTGTTCCCGTGGGCTGTCGTCCTCCAGACCATTCCCATCATCGCGCTCACGCCGCTCATCAAGATCTCCTACGGGAGCGGCACCCTTCCCCGCGTGTTCATCTGCGTTCTCATCGCGGTGTTCCCGATCATCACAAACACGCTGTTCGGGCTCAAATCCGCCGACCGCGACCAACACGACCTGTTCACCCTCCACGGCGCAGGCTGGTTCACCCGTCTGACAAAGCTGCAATTCCCCGCGGCATTGCCGGCGATGTTCACAGGCCTGCGCATCGCCGCGGGACTGTCGGTGATCGGCGCGATCGTGGCCGAGTTCTTCTTCGGCACCGGGCCGCGCGGGCTCGGGCGCCTCATCATCGAGTACACACAGCGCAACGAAACCGCCAAGGTCATGGCCGGCATCACGTTCACCGCCGCACTTGGCGTCGCCTTGTTCCTCACGTTCGGCTGGCTCGGCAACCGCTTCACCCGCCACTGGCGATCCGAAGCACCAATCTCGCGCTGACCCGCGGGCACCCTCATCCGGCCGACGACCCGATATCATGCGCGCTCTCCCGGTGATCCGGGGCCACCACCCATCCACGGAGGATACGTTGAGGAAGCGAATCGCCCAGATCGCCATTCCGCTTGTCGCACTCAGTCTCGTCGCAGCCGCGTGCTCGAAGGACAAGAAGAGCGCCGACACGACGGCCGCACCCGCCGAGACGACGGCCGCACCCGCCGCGACCACGGCCGCCGAGACATCGGCCGCAGGAGCCGCGGAAACGACCGCCGCAGCAGCCGCGGAAACGACCGCCGCAGCCGCCGCCGAGACGACGGCCGCACCCGCTGGAACGACAGCGTCGCTGAAGGCGGCGGGCTGCCCGAGTCCGCTGGTCATCCAGACCGACTGGTTCCCCGAAGCCGACCACGGCTGGTCGTACCAGCTCATCGGCGCGAACGGAACCGAGGACGCCAAGGCCGGCAAGTACTCCGGCCCGGTCGGTGACATCACCGTCG
>JAYUDQ010000726.1:0-3243 GCA_043739745.1 Acidimicrobiia bacterium
GAGATGACCGATATGCCGCCATTGACGAGCGTGGCCACGCACACGTTGCCGGCGCTGTCGACCCCCAGTGAGTCGAGCAACTGGAATCCGGGGAACCCGTACAGACACACCGAGGTGTCGACGGGTCCGGCCTCAGCGACCACGCCGGGAGCGGTGATGTGGCGCTGCATGACGCGCCCGTGCCACGTTTCGGCCCAATAGAGCATCGTGCCGTCGGGCGACAGACCTATGCCGTTCGGGTCATGGACGGGGAACGCGACTTCGGAGATCGACGAACCGTCGGCCTTCGCATAGTAGATGCCCGACATGTGGTGCACCCGGGCTTCGAGGTCCTCCATGCCGTGGTCGGTGAAGTAGAAACCCCCATGTGCATCGAACACGAGGTCGTTGGGCGCCCAGAGCGGTTTGCCGTTGCACTCGGTGTACAGGTCGCGCACCTCGCCGGTGGCGAGGTCGACGGTCTGGATGCGCCCGCCGATGTACTTCGACATCGTGCACGCGCCGGGAAAGATCATCCCGTCGAGTTGCGTCTCGGTGAAGCGCCCCCCGTTGTTGCAGACGTAGACCTTATTGTCGGGACCCATCGCAGCACCGTTCGGCCCGCCCGCGATCTCCGCGATCGTTTGCTTCGTGCCGTCGGGATGCACCCGGGTGAGCCGCGGTCCGAACATCTCGACGAGGATCACGGTTCCGTCGGGCATGGCGATGGGCCCTTCAGGAAACGCCAATCCCGAGGCAACTTCGACCAACTCAGCCATGACAACCCCCATGTGTGCGGCGCAAGTGAACTAGCGGGCCGCTGCGCAGCCCCACGCCTATCTGCTCACCATACAAAACCTGCTGTTCGACGTCCAAACGATCGTCGAGTGGATGTTCATGTCGCTTTCGCGTGAGAATGCCCACCGGATCGTTCAATCGAAATGAGGGATAGATATGCAGGATTTTCGCGAGATCGGAGCCCGGCTGAGGAACTGGGGAAGATGGGGCGACACCGACGAGCGAGGCACCGTCAATCTGATCACGCCCGAGCGGGTCGTCGCCGCGAGCGGGCTGGTGAAGCGCGGCGCCATCTTCGACCTCGGAATCCCCTTCGATTCGAAGGGCCCGCAGCCTGGTGGCGGACGGATCAATCCCGTGCGCCTGATGTCGGAGACCGGCGCCGACCAAGAATTCCCGGGCGCGTTCCACTACGCCGACGACTACGTGTTCATGCCCCTCCAGTCAGCCTCGCAATGGGACGGGCTGGCCCACGTGTACTACGACGATCAGCTCTACAACGGCTTCCCGTCGAGCGACGTGGGACCCCATGGCGCGAAGCACTGTTCGATCGACAAGCAGGCCAAGGGCATCGTCGGACGCGGCGTGCTCCTCGACATCGCACGACTCAAAGGTGTCGAGTGGCTCGAGGCCGGCACGGTGATCTCGCCGGAGGACCTCGATGCTGCGGCCGCCAGGCAGGGCGTCGAGGTCAAGCCCGGTGACATCTTGCTGTTCCGCACCGGCTGGCGCACCAAATTCGTTCGCGAAGGAGACGCAACGGCGTTCATGGCCGGCGAGCCCGGGCTCGGCCTCGCCTGCTGCCAGTGGATCCACGACCACGAGATCGCCGCGGTCGCGTCGGACAACTGGGCGATCGAGGTTCTGCCCGGAGAGATCGACACCGAACTGCTGCCGGTGCACATGGTGCTCATCCGAGACATGGGCGTCACGCTCGGAGAGATCCTCGATCTCGACGAACTGGCTGCCGATTGCGAGTCCGACGGTGTGTGGGAGTTCTTCCTGACTGCGCCACCCATCAAGTTCACCGCTGCGGTCGGTTCACCGATCAACCCCCTCGCCATCAAGTAGCGACGCCATGGCTGTGGTGCTCGCCGCTGGCGAGCCACCACAGCAACGGCCTCAGCCGGTGGCCGCCGTGGCGAACGTCTCGAGTTCGCGTGCGATGTCGGGTCCTGCGGGCTGGTAGGCGACCTCCGTGATGCCGCCCGCCTCCATGGTGTCGAGGCGGTCGCGCAACTCGGACGCCGTGAACGCCCCGCCCATGGCCTGGATGATCTCGGGTGTCACAAACGGTTTGTCCCGTTCGTTCACCCCAATGAGGTGGAGGTCGTGCATGGCGAGGTGGCGCACGTCCCCCGGCACATCCGCATACGAGTCGAGCCACTCGGGCCCGCCGGGCAGCATCTCCATGGGTCGGCCGTTCTCACTCCAGAAGTGGTAGTAAACGACAGCACCGTGCCCGGCCGCCGCCATCACCCGCTCGGAGGCCGCCGTCTCGCCCTCGTCGAGCACCGTCCCGAACAGCAAGGTGGCCTCCCACGCAAACCCGGCCACGGGATCACCGCCGGCCATGAACACGCCATCGCCCACTTCTTTGGCGGTGGCCACGCCTTTCGGCCCGGCGGCACCGAGGATGATGGGCACGTTGATCGGACGGGCGGCGCCGTAGCCGGCCGGTTGGATCATCTGCATCTTGGCCCCCTCCCACTCGACGACCTCGCCGAGCAGCAGGCCACGCAGGCAGCGCACGTAGTCGGCCACGAACGCCCAACGAAGCGGCTTCTGGCCGAGCGTGTAACGCCCGGTGAATCCTGTGCCGATGGCGACGGAGACGCGGTCGGGTCCGGCCAGATCGACCAGCGTGGCGATCGCCGCGGCGTTCGTCATCGGGTGACGCAGGCTTGGAATCAGTACACCGGGGCCGAGACCGATCCGTGTCGTCTTGGCGGCCGCCCGTGTCAAGGTCATCCAAACGTCGGGATAGAGCGCTGGTGAGTCGTACAGCCACGCCCGGCGGTAGCCGAGCGCTTCGGCGACTGCCACGTGATCGGGTGTCGACATCGAAGTCGCGAACGCGCAGGACAGTTCGAGTGTCATCGCTGGTCCTTCAAGCTCGCTAAAACTAGAACAGGTCCCAATACGAATCTCGAGCCTTCATCTGCTCGACCGTCTCTTCGAGTATTACGCGGCCCGAACGCATCACGTAGGCGCGATCGACGATCTTCAGCGCCTGGACCACGTTCTGCTCGAGCAGCAACACACCGAGCCCCTCACTCCGCGCGAGGTCGCGCACCCCGAAGAAGATCTGCTCGACTATGGCCGGGGCGAGACCCAGCGAGGGCTCATCGAGCATCAGCAGCTTCGGCCCGGCGATGAGGAGGAGGCCGAGGCTCACCATTCGTTGCTGACCGCCCGAAAGGGTGCCCGCCAGCTGCGTGGAGCGTTCGCGTAAGATCGGGAAGA
>JAYUDQ010000727.1:0-3235 GCA_043739745.1 Acidimicrobiia bacterium
GCCGTATCGGTCGGTGACTACCACCTGAAGAACGGTGTCGCCTGGAACCTGGCCGGCGAGCCGCGCGGCACCGATGAGCGCATGCTCGAGCTGCTGGCGCCGTTCCGACCCCATCGAGGTCGGGTGATCCGATTGTTGGAGCTCGGCGGATCCGCAGCGCCGCGGTACGGTCCCCGCATGTCCATACGGCGCTGGAGTGAGGAGCCGTGAGCGGTCCGGAGCCCGGGAACTCAGGTACGTGGACGACGGCGCAGGTGCTCCGCCAGCCGGCCGTCCGCTCGGCCCTGTTGGGGATGTTCCTCTCCTCGATCGCCCACATCGCATTGACGGTCGCGATCGGCGTGCTCGTCTATGACATCACGGGCAACAAGCTCGACCTGGGCTGGCTGGGTCTGATCGAGTTCCTGCCCACCGCCGTTCTCGTCCCGATCACCGGCACGCTGGCCGACCGGTATGACCGCCGGATCATCATGGCCTGTGGTCTCGCAGCCGAGGCGGTTGCGGTCGTGTTCCTGCTGTTCGTCGTTCGGGGGAACCCGACCTCGGTGCTCCCCGTCTACCTCGGAGTGGCCGTCTTTGGCTGTGCCCGCGCGGTCGTGGCCCCCTCGTCGCGCTCGCTGCTGCCGGCCGCTGCGCCGGACGCAGCCGCGCTGCCGAAGGTGATCGCCCTCACCACCGTTGGTTGGCAGATCGGCTCGATCGTCGGTCCGCTCATGGGTGCGTGGGCCTACGCATGGGCCCCCGTGCATGCGTTCGAGATCGTCGTCGTGCTGCTGGCAGGGGCGATCGCGGCCGTTCTGAGCGTCCCGGCATCGGTCGGCGCCGCGCACGTGAGCACCGGCCGCCCGGTGCGACCGACCCTGCGGACTGCGCTGGAGGGGCTCAGCGTGATCCGCAACCAGCCGGTGCTGCTCGGCGCGATCTCACTCGATCTGTTCGCCGTGCTCTTCGGCGGCGCCGTCGCGCTGCTCCCGGCGATCGCCAAGGACGTGCTCCACGGCGGCGCGGCAGAGGTCGGGATCATGCGCACCGCCGGTGGAATCGGTGCCGCCCTCGTCACGCTCACTGTCGCGGCACGACCGATGCGACGCAATGTCGGCCGCTCCCTCTTCGTTGCGGTCGCGCTGTTCGGCGCAGGCACCGTCGTCCTCGGGTTCGCGTCCAGCATCGTGGTCGCATGCATCGCCATGTTCGTCCTGAATGCAGCCGACTCGGTGAGCGTGTTCATACGCGGAACGCTGGTGCCGCTCGTCACACCGCCTGAGCAGCGCGGTCGGGTGCTGGCCGTGGAGGCCGTCTTCATCGGCGGTTCGAACGAACTGGGGGCGTTCGAGTCGGGGGTCGCCGGCCGGCTGCTCGGAACTACGGCAGCCGTCGTATCTGGCGGTTTCGCCGTGATCGGGGTCATCGCGCTCTTCTGGTTCGTGTTCCCGGCGCTGCGCGACGTCGACCGCTTCGAAGACCTGCTGGTTGGGCCTGCAGGTGGGCCGGAGGACGTCGCCGTTCTTTCGACGGCCTAGCGGGCGACCGCGCAGCCCAGGTGATCCGGCTGGCGGCCAAACGACGGCGTGTGTGACGCTCGGAGATGGACCAACTCGACGGACGTACGGCTTTCATCACCGGCGGGGCGTCAGGCATCGGCCTGGCCACCGCCCACCGCCTCGGGGCTGAGGGAATGAACCTCGTCATTGCCGACATCGAGGAGGCCGCACTGGCCGACGCCGAGGCGGAAATCGCGGCGGCGGGGTTCCCGGTCCTTGCGGTGCGCTGCGATGTCCGCCATACCGCCGACCTCGAGGCCGGCGCAGCGGCCACCATCGAGCGCTTCGGCGGCGTGCACGTCGTTTTCAACAACGCAGGAGTTCTCACGACGGGTCGCGTGGAGGACCTCAGCGAGGCGTCCTGGAAATGGGTGCTCGACGTCAACCTGTGGGGTGTGATCAACGGCAATCGCGTGTTCCTCCCGATCCTCAAGTCGCAGGGCGTTCCAGGGCATGTCGTGAACACCGCTTCGATGGCCGGGCTCGTGGCCGGCCCGCTGATGTCTCCGTATTACGTGTCGAAGTTCGGTGTCGTCGCGCTATCGGAGTCGGCCTGGCACGAGGCCCGCATCGACGGCGTGCCGATCGGAGTTTCCGTGCTGTGTCCGGGATTCGTGAAGACCCGCATCCACGAAGCCGACCGCAACCGACCGAACGATCTCGACTCGGCGTGGACCGGTGACGCCGGGAACGAGCACATCTCGCTGCTCAGTGCCGGCGTCGAGGGTGGCCGTGACGCGGCGGATGTGGCCCGGGTCATCGTGGAGGCGATCAAGGCCGATCGCTTCTGGATCCTGCCGCACGGCGAGGAGTCGCACGCTGCGGTGCGCCGCCGCGCAGATGCCATCGTCGATGGTGCGCAGCCACCGCAGTGGGGAGCCCGTCGTTGATCTCGGACGTGTCGTTCGTGTGCCGGGTACGGGTGATCGTGTAGCAAAGGGAGGTGACGACTCCCGTGTTCGCCGCCCGCACCCAGCGCCAGCTCGATTCACCCGAATAGCCTTGGTGCACCGGTAGCGTTGCCCGTATGGCTGCAGACCAGACCAAGCGAGTGCTCGTGGTCACCGCCCACCCCGACGACGTCGACTTCGGCGCGGCGGGAACGGTGGCGAACTGGACCGACTCCGGTGTCGAGGTTGCCTACTGCATCGTGACAGACGGCGATGCGGGTGGTTTCGACCCCTCCGTTCCCCGGGGCAACATTGCCGGGATCCGCCGAGCCGAGCAGATCGCCGCGGCCAAGGAACTGGGCGTCGAGGAGGTCCACTTCCTGGGCTACCCCGACGGCCGCCTCGAGGTCTCCCTCCACCTGCGGCGCGACATCAGCCGCGAGATTCGTCGTTGGAAGCCCGACGTCGTGCTCACGCAATCGCCCCAGCGCGACTTCCGCAGCGTCTACGGCAGCCATCCCGACCACCTCGCTGCGGGCGAGGCCGCGATCTGCGCCGTCTACCCCGATTCGCGTAACCCCTTCGTCTTCACCGAACTCATGGACGAGGGTTTCGAGCCCCACACCGTCCGGCAGGTGTGGGTCATGTCGGCCCAGGCACCGGATCGCTTCGTCGACACGACCCAGCAGTTCGACCGCAAGATCGCAGCACTTCTACGCCACGAGAGCCAGCACAGCGACCCTGAGGGAATGCGGGGCCGGGTGCGGAGCTGGAACGCGGCACTGGCCGCCACGGGTGGGCTGC
>JAYUDQ010000728.1:0-3232 GCA_043739745.1 Acidimicrobiia bacterium
ATCGGTGCCGAAGGGATCCGTCGGCATGGGCGCGGCGTTCACGGGCATCTACCCGGCGTCGTCGCCCGGCGGTTGGCAGCTACTCGGGCGCACCGACCTCGAATTCTTCGATCCCGCAATCGATCCACCGAGCGTGCTCGCAGTCGGCGACCGGGTGCGCTTCCTGTCCATCGCCCTACCTGCCGTTGCGGGCTGATGCTGCAGGTCGCCGAACCGGGTCCGTTCACGACCGTTCAGGACGACGGCCGCATCGGGCGCGCCCACCAGGGCATCGCCCGCTCGGGGGCCTTCGACCAGGCGTCTCGCGCCCTCGCCAACCGACTCGTCGGGAACACGCCCGGTGCGGCCGTCCTCGAGATCACCTTCGGTCCCGCGGTCTTCAGCGCGCTCGAAGCTGCGATCATCGCGGTGACTGGCGCCGTCGCGGACGTCACGGTCATCGACGGTTCGGGTGTGACGCGCGAGCTCGCACAGAACTGCGCGCTGTTGCTTGCGTCCGGAGTCCGCGTCCGCATCGGCGCGGCCCGCGATGGAATGCGCACATACCTTGCTGTACGCGGCGGCATCGGGGCGGACGTCGTGCTCGGAAGTCGGTCGTTCGACACGCTCGGCCGAGTCGGCCCCCCGCCGTTGCGGTCGGGAGACCTGCTGCCGATCGGGTCCGGTGCGACCGGCCCCCCGTGGTTCGAAGTCGTCCCCGTCGTCCCGCTCAGCCACCCGGCACTCATCGCTGTGCACCTCGGGCCCCGCAACGACTGGCTGCGCGCCGGCCAGGCCGCACGCCTCCTTGCGACGACGTGGATCGTCTCGGGCGACAGCGACCGCATCGGCCTCCGAATCGGCGGAGGTGCGCTGCTCCGGCGGTCGGGAGAGATCCCGACCGAGGCCATGATCCCCGGCGCCGTGCAACTGCCGATGGACGGCCGACCGATCATCCTCGGGCCCGACTGCGGCACGACCGGCGGCTATCCCGTGATCGCCGTCGTGACGCGAGGAGGAATCGACCGTGTCGGGCAGCTCCGCCCCGACGATGCGCTGCGATTCCACGTAGTCGGCACCTGACGGACCGAGCCGTTACTTCGGTGCTCCGCCATTCTTCGGAACCTTTGCCCGGCCGCAGCGGGCAAATGTTCCAAAGGTCGGCGTGACGCGCCGCCAGGAGGGGCGCCCGCGGCCAATCGCACCGAGCGGGCGATATCTGCAAAATATGCGGACATATCACCTTGCTCGAAGAGCGGCCATGCCGATGCGCCCACCGATGGCAATCGCACGCTCGGCCATCGGACGGTCCACGCGCACGAACACGATCCCGTCAGCCGCCGCGAGCCGTTCGGCCTCTCCGCCGATCGTCGAACATGTGCAGACGATCACGTCCACCTGGTCGGCCAGCCGGCGAAGGTGGGCGCGGATGCGTTCCTGAAGCACCGCGTCGATCCCGTGGGACCGCATCGGTGAGCAGTGATTCATCGACACGGTGTACCTGATCGACCGCATGCGCTCCGGCGGCGTCCTCGAGTTGCGCGGTGAAGGTCGGCTCGTGGACGAGCGAAGTGTGGAGGAAGCCGACGGAAGGCACACGGCATCGTCGCGCGTACCGCCACCGCGTCGATGCCGGAATATTCCCGAGCGCGGGAACCAGCTGCTGCAGCCGCGTCGTCGGATGCACAACCAACTCGCAGACCGAAGTGCCCGCAACCGCCCGCCCGCCCGCACGACCAGAGACCCGACGGAGACCACGATGGACAGCTCGACGACCACCACTGTTACCCCCACAAAGCGACCGGTCTCCCGCCGGGACCTCCTGCGCTTCCTCAGCGCCGGTCTCGGGGCCGGTGTGCTGACCGTCGCCGGCGCCGGCCGTGCCGTGGCCGCAATCGCCGCCGACACGCCGACGTGGGGCATCGTGGAGGGCGGCCCGAACCCCGGCCAGACCCCGAACGCGCCGCGCACACCTCCGGCGCCACCTTCGCCGAACTTCGCCGAGATCATCGCCCGCGTCGAGCAGATGCCCTTCGACAGCGACCTCACCGGGAGGGCCTCCCGCCATGGCCTCGACATCATCAACGTCACCTGGGAGGACACCGGCCGCAACCTCGGCTCGTCGGTCGGCCCGAACATCTCGGACCTCACGCTCCAGGTCCGCGAACCCGTCACCCAGGGCACGCGCACGCACCTTCTGCCGGTTCTGCGCTACCCCAACTTCAGCGACAAGACGGCGGACGTTCGGCTCGACAAGCTTTGGGTCCGGGTCGGCAATCAGGACCGGCGTACGAGCGGTGTGACCGTGCCGCTCTCGGAAGTGCTCGGCAATATGCGCGCCTACCTCTCCGACCCTTACTCGCTCAGCGGGAGCGGCAACTTCCTGCGCAAGCGAGACACGCACGCACTCGTGTCCGCGCAGCACGTGTTCATGCCACTACCGTCCGAAGGCACCGCCGAGTTCACCCCGGTGCTCTACAACTACCAGTCGAGCCGCGGCAACCCGGCCGTGCTCACCCTCATGGTCACCCGAGAGGGCACGAGCGCTTCCGTGATCCAGAACTGGTCCGGCGATCAGAGCTACCAGAGCTGGGGCCAGCAGCTCTACTTCAACAACAAGGGCCAGCGGACGGTGTTCACCGCAGAGCGCAAGTCGGCGGTGAAGAAGCGGGTCGAGTCGGGACGGGCGAAAGCGTCTGATGCCGGGGCACTCGATGCCGGCAGCGACATGGTGATGATCATCCAGGTCCCCCTCATCCATCGGTACAACCAGCCGGAGCCCTACCAGGAAGGTGAGCTCTCGGCGTCGGACAGTGCAGCAGCAGCTGCAGCGCCGTCGACAGCGGCCGCAGCTGCGAGCAAGTCGGCCGCCGGGGGCGCGGTGCCGGCCCGCAGCGATGTCGAGGCCGCCGTCATCGGCCATGGCGACGACCAGGGTCCCTTCGACGGCATGCTCGGCATGTCCCTCGAGCGCGACGAGCGCTTCCCGATCCGCGTGACCGTGCAGTTCTACCGGGCCACGAGCAACGGCGTGGTCTCCGACGCCGACCTTGCCGACGTGAAGCGCGACATTGACCGGGTGTACAGCAGCGGCGACTTCGTCGGCTCGCTCGTCGTGCCCACCGACGACCGTCCCCGTCCGACCGCCTGGATCAAGGCGCGCACCCCTGGCTGGCCCTACAAGTCTTGATGGTCGCCGGGGCCCGCCCCCGTTCGCCGAGGGCTCAATCCTGCCGGTCGACGTCAAGGCCCC
>JAYUDQ010000729.1:0-8274 GCA_043739745.1 Acidimicrobiia bacterium
CAGAATGAACCGGTTCGCAAGGTCCGCCAGGCAAAGGTTGTGCTTGCTCTTGCTGACGGCGCGTCGATCCGTGACGTGGCTCGCGAGGTCGGCCCGACAACCAAGACCGTCATGGCGTGGCGAGACCTGTTCGTGTCCGGCGGCGTGAAGGCGTTCGGCAAGATCGGAACTGGTCGAGGCCGTAAGCCGACGATTTCGGCGGAAGCGATCGCGGCAATCGATCACGACACCCGTCACACCCTGCCCGACGACACATCCGAATGCTGGTCGACGCGATCGCTGGGTGCACGACATGGCGTGAGTAAGGACACCGTCGCCGCGGTATGGAAAGCCCGGAAGCTACGACCATGGCGCCGAGACACCTTCAAGGTCTCCACCGATCCGAACTTTGACGCGAAGCTGGTCGACATCGTCGCGCTTTACATGGACCCACCCGAGCAGGCCGCGGTGTTCTGCTTCGATGAGAAAACCCAGATCCAAGCCCTGGACCGGACACAACCATCACTCCCGATGATCCCAGGCCGAAACGGCACCCTCACCCACGACTACAAACGCAACGGGACAATCGACCTGTTCGCAGCCCTCAACATGAAGACCGGCGAGATCGTGCATGACCTCAAACCACGCCACGCTGGCAGCGATATTCTCGCGTTCTTTAAACTCATCGATCTACACGTACCCCGCGATCTCGCCGTGCACGTCATCCTCGACAATCTCTCCGCGCACTCCTCGGAACCCGTCCGCAATTGGCTGGCCCTTCCAGCACAGAAACGCTGGCACCTTCACTTCACGCCAACATCATCGTCATGGCTTAACCTCGTCGAATGCTGGTTCTCGGTACTCACCCGACGCCGACTCACAAACACACCCTTCAAGTCCGTAAAAGAACTCCGTCTCACCATAGACACGTGGATCGAACATTGGAACGACGACCCGACACCCTTCTTCTGGAAGAAGACCGCCGACGAGATCCTTGCCTCAGCAAACCGCGCACGAGCCACCCTCAATCGCGTGGTATCTAAATCGACGACAGACCACTAGGACCCACCCCTTCGGCACCGGATCAGGCGACCAAGCCCACGAATCACACGATCAATTATGGGGCAGGCGAGTGCACGGGCGACTGCACCGTCCACCGGGCGACATCGCGTAACGCTTACGGGCCGGGGCGGCGAGCCCGTCCGCTATTCGAATTCGAAGTGGTCGCAGGGTGCCGCGGTGACCATCGGGCCGAGTGCTCCAGCGAACACCACGTCGCCCGCCCGCAGCGACTGTCCACGGCGCACGAGCTCGGTGGCGAGCCGGTGGGCGGCGATGAGCGCGCCAACGAGGCAGGCAGCCCTGTCCGGGTGCGCCAGATCCCCCTGCGTCGGATGGGCGATCCTGCTGATGACTCGCCATCGTCACCGATCTGCGCTAGCTGGCCAGCGCGACCCTGACGGTCGATGGCGGTCGCTGCATCCTGCGGTGAGTCATACACGCGCCGCCAGCCCGCGACGCGTCCAAGGGCATGGTCTTCAAGAACCTGAAATCAGTGAGAGAGCAACTCGTCAATGAGCCGCTCCTCGTGGACGACTCGACCGCTGGCCTGGAACACTTCCCGCAACGACTCGTCCCACGGCGTCGGGCCCGGATCCGTGCGGTCGATCGGCAGGTCCACCTGCTCCCTCACAGCCACGGCAACGGCTTGTTGATAGCTCGTCGCGTCCATCTGCCACGGCACGAGTCCGAGCTCCATCATGCGACGGCAGATCGACAGGCCGGCGGCATCGAAGTCGCCGTGGTAGCGAACGGCGGCACCTGCCCGCAAGAGCTGTCCGAGCAGGGTGCGGACGGCGACCGACGGATTCCCGTTGGTGGACACGACGCACCGAGGCGACCTCCGCTGGGCCGCCGCTTCGACCACTCGGGGGTTCTCGGTCACGAGCACCTCGGTCCCCGCGGCCACGACGACCGGGTACGAGCGCAACGCCATCGCACTCAGGTGAGTGACGACGCCGAGTGCTGACGCGGTGGTGAGCAGCGGCGCCAGTGCACAGAGCGACACGACCGGAAGGTTCCAGACGAGCACCGGAGCAGACACCGAGTCGGACGGCACCCCGGCGCGATCCCACACGGTGCGATCCGTGTCGTCATGCAGCTCGTCCGCGTGCCGCTGCCGCAGGGCACGCATCACGGCGGAGCCGAGCCTTGTGCCGGGGTCGAGTGCGTGCGCGTCACCCAGCACTGTTGCGGCGAGGTCAACACGGCTCTGCGGCGAGCCCATCGCCTGCACGGCATCAAGGCAACGCCGTGTGCTTGCGACGAACGCGACCGCCTCGTGAACGCCGAGGCCGCGGAGCACACCGGTCTGGATCGCCTCTTCGACCCATGCTGGAGCCCACGACTCCGGCCAGCGTTCGACCGCCGCTCTGGCGGAAGCACGGGCCGCTCGGCGAACCTTGCGCTCGTGCCGGCGTTGTTCGGCGTCGAAGGACATCGAATGACCGACGGACGCGAGCGCGGCGATCAGGTCGTCCCCCGCACCAACCTTGCGAAGGGAGTCCTCGAGCTCGGCCAGGTCGACCGTCACCGTCAGCGGACGGTCGAGCAGCGAGCTGAGCCGGTGCCGGCCGACCATCGAGAGCGGCGGCAGTCGGAGCCGGCCGCGCGACATCGAGCCCCGGCGCTCGAGACGCTCCCTAACCGCGTCCCACAGCGGTGCCAGGTCGGGGCCGAGCAGTGATGGTGGCGTCACCAGAGGGCGCTCTGCGCCGAGTCGGAGATGGTGACGGTCGGCGAGTATCGGCGGGCCGCAGCAAGGACGCGAACGTCGTCCCCATCGACGGTGACCAGCCGCTGCGAGACGAGGAGCGCCAACGCGTCGCGGGTGAGCCGCTCGGGCATGGCCGTGCGGTCCTTCGCCCAGTGCGCCGAATGCGCACGCGCCAACGTTGCGACGATCACTACCACCTCGGCGAGATCGGCTGACGGTCCGATCCGGTCGATCATGAGCAGCGCGCAATGCCCGACGGTGCCGCTGCTCGGGAAGCGGACATCGCTGAGGCTCCCATCGCCATCGATGCACGCGATGCCTTCGACGCGCGCCTCGAGCGACAGCCCGAACATCTCCTCCATCAGCCGTGACTCCTCACCGAGTCGACGCCGCAGCTCACCCCACTCGCTGTCCGTCAGGTCACTGCGATACACCACCGGGTCTTCCGCCAGATGGCACCGCGCCCACTGACGGAACCCGTCGCGGCGGTCGGCCCGCGCCAGCAGCGCGTCCGCACTCGTCTCACCGAGGAGCGCGCTGATCGGCACCAGCGCGATGCGATCGGGACGGATGCGAAGGACCGCGTCGGCCTCGGCATCGTCCGCGTAGCGGTCGACCCGTTCGTGGAGCTCGGTTGCCAGCCCCTGATCGACCATCCATCGCAACACGGTCACCAGCGCTCGCCGATCGGATCCATCGATGCCGAGCTGGAGGCCCGCCTCGGTTGCCGCCGAGCGGATGTCGGCGACGAGGTCGCGCAGGCTGACCACGAGCGGACCGGCGGCGGTGCAGGCCAGCACGAGGGCGAGGAGCTGGAGCTCGCTCCGGTGCAGCGGGCGGCCCGTCCGAGTGCGCAGCGGGCGGTCATCGGGCACGATGCCCGCCTTGAAGAGGCGCGCGGTGTCGGCATCGAGGTGCAGCCGGTAACCGAGCCGTTGCGTGAACCACTGGTCGAGGTCACGGTGATGGCGACGGATGAGTCGGAAGAGGTCCGGATGCTTCTCCGCACAGGTGAGCGGGTGCATGAGGAGGTGGCGTGCGGCCTCCCGTCGTTCGTGCTCCGCTTGCGGATCGCCAAGCTCCGGCGTCCGTAGGAGCGCAGCCTCGACCTCAGCCACGAGCGCGGACCTCCACCGCGATGTCGACGAGTCCGAGGCGCCCCTCGGGGCAGTCGATGAGCGTCACCGAGCCGGGCGTGCGATGAACGGTGCACGCAATGACCGTTCCGGGCCCGCCGAAGCGGCTCTGCCCGATGAGCGCCTGAAGGCTCCGAAACGCCGGCATCGTAAGTGTACGTACGGATGAGCTGTCGAACCGGCCGATCGCGAGCAGTTCCTCCTCGGCCTGCTGACGCTGCGCACCGTCTGCCTCACGCCGTCGCCGGATGATCTCGCGCTCCTGGTGCCGGTCTCGGATCGGCGACGGCTGCCCGCGGTTCGTGGTGTCGCCTCGCTCCCGCAGCGACACCGCCACGTCGGCGCGCGGCGCGTCGGCCCATGCCGTCGTGGACGCGACCGGATCGGCATGATCGCCGGCCAACCCGCCGAGGTGCCGGGCCGGGTAGAGCCCGAGGGCCGCGGCGGCGAGCCGGTGGACGTCGGCGTCCTCGACGCTCTCGAAGAACGACGCCAAGCGCAGGAAGTCGGCCCGCCTGGAGGAGGCGCCGATGCCCGACCGCGAGAGCCGGGCCAGGTTCTGGGTGAGCGTGCGGATCGCAGCGAGCGCGTCACGTCGCAGTTGCTCGATGCGCGACGGTCCGTGCGCCGACCGGACGAACCATGCGGCGAGGTTGGCCCAGTCGTCACTGCGCTCGCCGGCCGAGCGGCGGACGGCCACGGTGTCGGTGAGGCCGGCGCGCTCGACGCGAAGGGCCAGCCCACCGGTCACCCGGGCGGTGATCGCGTCGACGTGCGATGCCAACGCGAGGAGGTGGCGGGCGATCGGACGGGACGCCCGTTCGATCTCGTCGAGGCGGTCGCCGACGTAGCCCACGAGCACTTCGGCGAAGAAGCGCAACTCGTCGACGCTCAGGTCGTAGCGGCTCTGACACTGGTTGACGGCGGCGAAGAACTGGGTGATCTCGGCGGCGAACACGATGTGCGGATCGAAGACGGCGCGGACCATCTCGCCAAGATCGGTCGACGACGTGGCGGCCAACGCGGTGGCATCGCCGGACAGCTCGGCGAGCCTGGCGAGCGCATCGCGCAGGGCGCCGAGACGGCCAGTCGACACGTCGCGCACGTCCTCCACACGCCCGAGCACACCTTCGACGAGGTCGTGCACCTCCTGGCCTGCGCTGGTGATGAGGTAGCGGCTGCGACGCCGGTAGTAGTCCGCCAGGCTGGAGGGATTGCCGATGGACGACGAGACCGTCAGGTTGCCCCACCGGCGAAGGCTTTCGAGCCGATCGGGAACGGCGTCGAAGTTCACCTCGGTGGCGGACGCTCGCAGCCTGGCGGTCACATCGTCGGGCGAGAGCTCGACGAAGAACGTGCCGGCGAACACCGACACGATGGCTCGGTAGTCGCGCCACTCATCCGCGCCGACGTACCGGAAGAGCAGCCGCGCCGCTGCTTCGTGAGCGCTCGGATCAGCGACACCACCGGATGTGTCGCTCACCGGCTGCCGTCCTCGAGGCGCGACAGTGCCGTCCCGTTCCAGTGCGCATGTTCGAGCAGGATCGTGCTCATCGACGCGTCGCGGATCACTTCGCAGATCGACAGCGCCGGGACGCTGGCGTGGGTGCCCCAGAGCCGCTCGCTGGTGGCGATGAAGTCGAGATCGAGGTCGACGAGCAAGCCGAACAGCGCGCCATGGTTGTCCTCCGACACCTTTGCGAATGCGTCGTCCAGGAGCAGGAACCGCGGTGCGGTCGACGAGCGTTCGGCAAGCGCGTCGCACGACGCTGCGACGGCGGCAAACAGTGGCAGGTACGACACGACCTTCTTCTCGCCTTCGGACAGCCGGGGATGGCGGGCGAGCTGGCGAGGGGCTTCGCCGGGCCGGCTCACCAGGACCGCCATCTCGTGCCACGACCGGTAGTCGAGGACGCGGGCGATGAGGTCGCGATACGTGGCGTCCGGGTCGTCGCGACGGGCTGCGTCGATGCGGGCCGAAAGCGCCGTCGCGAGCCGAGCGTCCTCCTCGACGCTGCGATGGTCCGGGCTCTTGGCGAGGAGATCGACGGTCTCGGCAAGGTCGTCGTCGATGTCGTCTCGCCGGCGCCAGCGCAGAGATGCACCAATCCCGTGCGCAGTGGTCACGGACCCGAGGCGCCGGTTCATCAGCTTCACCAGCTCGCCGGCGGCGAACAGCTTCTCTGCCACCTCGGTGGCCACGACGCCCTGGAGGAGGTTGCGCAGCGCCTGGTCCTGCTTCGCGGTGAGGAGGCTCGACTGCTGGCGCAACTGGCTCGCAACCTCGGCCGCTGCGTCGGCCAGCGGCATGCGGCCCAGCGGTCCTGTCACCACGATGCTCATCGGGAGCGCGGCGTCCGGCTGATGGTCCTCGGCATCCCAACCGGCGCCGAGGCCGTCCCGGCGCTGCCGTAGCGACAGGCGCACGTTGTCCGCGCCCACGTCGCCGCGCTCGGGCGACGGGATGCGCTGCGTGATCGCCGCGGCGAGCTCGCGGGCACCGTCGGCGGACTGGCCGACGCTTGGCCACGCAGGAGATGCGGGTACGACGTCCGTGCCTTGCGGGGTGTCGACGCCTTGCGGGGTGTCGACGCCTTGCGGGGACGCCGTCGCCGTTGCAGCCGCCACAAGGCCGCTCACGCCAAGCGCGGCGATCAGGCCGGGCAGCGATGCGGCACACCGCTGCTCCTGGTCGTCCACCTTCGAGCTCGACGTGCGGGCGGCCTCGGCCGTGCGCGACTGCTCGGCGACCGCCGCCTTCACTGCCGCTCGTGCCACCACCAGCGCCGTCCGAGTGGTCGCGCGTTCCCGTTCGCTGGCCCCGATCAGCTCGACCACTTCGGCCCAGGCTGAACCGAGCGAATCTTCGAGCGTGGCCAGTCGAGCCTGTTGCTCGCCATGCTCGGCGCGACGCGCCTGGGCGCGTTCCGTCCGGTCGAGGTGATCGACGATCGCCCGGCGCCACGACGCGACGGCAGACACCCAGCGCAGCAGCGCCTGCTCCAGGGCAGCCACACGAGGCGACGAGGACCGGCACTCGACGATCATCCCGGCGAGCGCGTCGGCACCGGATCGCAACCGCTCCCGTTCGAACGGAAGCTGGTGGCCGGCGGCCAGCCGATGCCCCTCAGACACTCGCTCGGCATGCGCAGCATCGGCTCGCGACACTGCCGCCTCGGCGTTGGTTGCGGCGATCCTGGCTCGATCGGCGACCCCTTCCGCGGCGTCCCCTTCGGCGACGGCGACGCGGAGTGGCCCGGTCGACGGAAGCGCTCGACCATGGGCATCTGCCTCCGCAAGATGGCGCTTCCGGGCATCGAGGTCCGCGTCGAGCGACGCGACCGCGTGCTTGGCCTCGGCGAGGGCGGCGGCCGCGTCGGCCCGACGGCGGTCGAGCGCGGCGCGGCGATTCGCCACGCCGATGTGCTCGACGATCGTCCGGCGGTGCCGGCCGCGCAGCGCGCCGATGCGGAACTCGCCGGTCGTGGTGATCACCGTCTCGGCCTCGACCGTCGGGTCGGTGGTGATGCCATCGAGGATCGCCGTCACCATCCGGGCTACGTCGTTCGGCGTCTCACCGGTCTCGACGGTCGGTTCGGCCAGGGTGGCCACGTAAGCCGACAACGGCGAATGCACCGCTGCGCGGCCGGCCACCACGAGCTCGCCGGTCTCGAGCGCGATCGAACCGTCCGCCAGCAGCTCCGCCCCCAGGAGACCCGACGCCTCCATGGCTGCTTCGATGCCGAGTTGTTCCTCCAGCGAGATGTCGCCGATGAAATCGATCACCTCGGCCAGTACCCGCCGTCGTCCGGCCCGCTGCCAGGGCGCGGCGGGCGGATCAGGCAGCGTCGCATTGACCAGCTCATCATGGGTCAGTTGTCGCCGGGCAACCTCGTCGCGGGCGGCCTCGAGTCGCATGGTGAGCTCGGCGGCGCGGTCGCGGTGGTGATCGGCCAAGGACTGCGCCGCGTCCGTAAGCACACGGACTATTTCGTCCAGTCCGCCGAGCAGGTCCGGCCGACCCACTGCGGACGACAGCTCGGCGGTCGGGATGTCGAGTCCGTGACCCTCCAGCGTGTCGAGGCCTTCGATCCAGGTACTCGCCGAAGCCCGCCAGCCGAGCTCTGCCTCACGTCGGGCGATGCGGGCAACCTCGGCTGCGTCGATCGCAGACTGCGCCTCTGCGGCCCGACGCGCCCGGTCCGCTTCGGCCGTGCGCAGCGCAGTCTCCAAGCGGGCAACGTCTTCGAGCACTGCGAGCACGTCGCCGATGTCGCTCCGTCGCAACTCGGCATCGGTGATGAGACGGGTGACGGCGCTGCGGAGCTCGGCGAGGTCGATCGATGAGTCGGTCGGCACGACGAGCTCGTCGACGTCGGGTTC
>JAYUDQ010000730.1:0-3225 GCA_043739745.1 Acidimicrobiia bacterium
ATGTGCTCGGCGAAACCCCCGTTGCCGACCGATGCGAACACGCGGTCGCCCGGCTTCCAGTCGGTGACGCCCTCCCCGACCGCATCGACCACACCCGCAGCCTCACCGCCGGGCGTGTAGGGCGGCTTCTGAGGGAACTGGTACTTGCCGGCCACCTGCAGCGCGTCGGCGAAGCTCGCACCGGCCGCATGCATCGTGACGCGAATCTGGCCGGGTCCGGGAACGGGCGTCGGACGCTCCTCGACTACGAGGTTCTCGACAGGTCCGAGTTCGTTGCAGATGACGGCGCGCATGCCCAGCACCGTAGGCCGCTCGGCGCGCACCATCCCAAGCGCCCAGTTTCTCTAACGCTCAGCCGCCCAGCGCCTTCGCCACTTCGCCGAGCCGCGCCAAACCGTTCGGATCGGACCGCCACAGGAGCTCGGCGAAGTAGAGCACCAGCCGGTCGGCGGTTCCCTCGTACTTCGCGGTGAGCGCACCGGCCAGGTCGTCCCAGGTCGACGTGACGGCGAACTGTTCGAGCATCTCGTCGGTGATGAGGTCAGCCATACCGGTCATGTCGCCTGCCTTCATGCGCTCATTGAGTCTTGCAGAGGTCCCTTCGAAACCAACCTGGTCAAATATGTGCGCATAGTTCCGCGTGGAACCGTAGAATGCGATCTGGCTCTTGGCTCGCGCTTTCAGGGGCGCACGGGCCTCCTCGGAGTCTCCGACGATGGTGAACACCGGCACGATCAGGGAGACGTCGGCCGCCGACCGGCCGCCGATGCGTGCGCCCTCCGTGACCGCCGGCAGAAGCGTTTCATGCAGATACGTCGTCGAATGGAAGGGATGGACATGCACGCCATCGGCGACCTCACCTGCCATCCGAGTCATCCAAGGGCCGACGGCGGCGACGTCGATCGGAACGTTCGGATGATCGATCGGGCCCGGACTCCATGCTTCCGGGAGCAGGCTGAAGTTGTAGAACTCGCCTTGGAAATCGAGCTTTGCGGATCCTTGGAACGCGGCAAATATCGCCCGCAACGCAAGTACGTACTCGCGCAATCGAGGCCCAGGCTGATCGAAGACCGCTGAGTATCGGCGCTCGATGTGAGCACGGACCTGCGTGCCGAGCCCGAGCCGGAAGCGTCCTCCGGTCAGCTCGGCCAGTTCCCACGCCGTCGATGCCGTGACCATCGGACTGCGGGGGAACGCAACGGCAACGCCCGTCGCCAGGTCGAGGTTGCAGACCAGGGCCGCGGCGGTCGCCGTCAGGTAGGGCGTCCGCCCGGATTCGGTGATGACGATGCCCGACAGACCGGCACCTTCCACGTCGCGAGCGAACTGGGCAACGTCGCGTAGCTTCTTTCCACCGGTCATCACGTCGAGCTTCATTCCAGCGACGGTACGCCTCGGAGCCAACCGCAACCCAAGTACGACAGCCACACAACCCGCCGATGACGTGCACGCGCCACCGCGCGGCTGCAAAGCTTCGCCGATGATCACGCGCAAGAGGGGCTACCTGCAGATCCTCCCGGCTGACGGCGCACCGCCTGAGACGGCGCAGCTCGAGCGGGACGGGTTCGCGGTGGTGAAGGGTTTGCTGAATCCGGCCGAGGTCGATGAGCTGTCCGAAGACCTGCTCCGGCTCTATGGCGAACTCCCTCCCGACCAACGCAACAGTCGGATCTCCGAAGGACACGCCGAGCCGTTCCGCTACGAGACGCTCAACCGGAGCGCACTTGCGCAACGCACGATCGCCCACCCCCGGCTGCTTTCGATCATCGAGCCGCTGCTCGGCGAGGATTGCCACGTGATCGCCAACACCACGTGGCGGCAGCCGCCCGAGGAGAGCGCTCATGGCGGGCGGTTCTGGCACCTCGATGCCGGACCGCACATCCCCCGGTCCGTGGACGTTCCCTGGGACGACCGCATCCCCTATCCCATCTTCGCCATTGCCGCCCAGATCCTGCTGATGGACTGTCCGCTCGCCGCCGGCCCGACCGGTGTGATTCCCGGCAGCCATCGTTCCGGCCAGGCCCCGCCGGCGGATCGCCGCGACGACGAGACGCTCACGTGGAACGGCGTGTCACCCGTCGTGCTGGAGGCCAAGGCGGGCGATGTGCAGCTGTTCGTTTCGGACGTCTGGCACCGACGTATGCCGAGCCACGCCGGCGATCCGGGCCGATTCTTCCTCCAGGTCCACTACGGCCGGCGCGACATCGCGCAACGCATTCGGGGAACAGCCACGGTGAACCATCTGTCGCCGGAGGCGATCGCACGGGCGATCGAGCCCCGGGAGCGCACGATCGTCGGGCTGCACGGGCTCGGCTTCTACGACGGCTGAGCCGGACCGGCAACGCCCAGCGTCGGTGCGCACGAAGTCGCGCATCAAAGCGCGCGGAGTGGCGTCGAATCGTTTCGAAACGACGTTCTGAGGCAGCTTTCGCGCGCATCACCCCCCGACTTCGCGCGCATGCCGTCTGCCGTCGAATCGGGAGGCGCAGCAGCGCCCCGACCGGTTCGCGAGCTGTCTGCGCGCCTAGGACCAGGTCCTCTACCAAGTGTCCCAGTGCAGGATCGTCTCGGGATCGGGGCGCAACGCAGGCTTGAAGTCGGTGCCGAGCGTGTAGGCGAGCGGCGTCATGCAGACCTGCTGCACGGTGTCGTAGGGAATTCCGAGGATGTCGGCGACCGCCTCCTCGCGCATCAGATGGATCGTCGTCCAGGCGGTGCCCAGGCCCCTGGCCCGCGCCGCGAGCATGAAGCTCCATGTAGCCGGCAGGATGTTGCCGAGCAGTGCCGGCGATGCGAGCGACGGTTCCGATGTGGACCGTGCACCGCGACTGCAGGCGATCACGATTGCCGGCGATCGTTGGAAGTTCTGCGCGAGGAACGTGGCCGAGTCGGTGACCCGGTCCTGTTGGGCCTGCAGCGTCTCGCTCTCCTTCTTGATGGCGCCTGCGAAGAAGGGCGAACCCGCGTAGAGAGCCCAGCCTTTTGCGTACTCGTCGGCAAGGGCCTGACGCTTCGCCGCATCTTTCACGACCACGAACGCCATCGTGATGTGGTTCGAGCCCGAGGGGGCCTGCAACGCGGCGGCCGCGCATTCGCGGATCAAGTCGTCCGGCACGTCGCGGTCGAAGTCCAGACGCTTGCGTACGGCGCGCGTCGTCGAGAGCAGTTCATCGGGAGTCAGGTTCAGGGCCATCCAGGTGGTCTACCCCACCAAGCGCGACTGCG
>JAYUDQ010000731.1:0-3223 GCA_043739745.1 Acidimicrobiia bacterium
CTACGTCGCCGCGGCCCGTCTGCGCACCGAGAAGACGCCGCACATCCTGTTCGTCGAGCTCCTGCCGAACATCGTGCCGCCGCTGCTCGTCGAGTTCACGGTCCGACTCGGATACGCCATCTTCGCGGTGGCCACGCTGTCGTTCCTCGGCGCCGGGGTGACCGCCGAATCTCCCGACTGGGGCTCGCAGGTGGCGAACCACTACAAGTACCTCAACGGCCTGAACTGGTCGGCCACGGTGTTCCCGGCCGCCGCCATCGCCACACTTGCGATCGGCGTGAACCTGATGGCCGACGGACTTCTCGAGGCGTTCGAGCGATGAGCACCGACACGCTCCCAAGTCCTGGCCCGTCGCCCGCCGGCCTGATTGTGCCCACGCTGGAGTTCGACAACCTCCAGGTGGCCTACACCGTGCGCGGCATCGACCGTCCGGTGCTGCGAGAGGTGTCCTTTGCCGTCGCACCGGGCGAGGCCTATGGGTTGGTCGGTGAGTCCGGATGTGGCAAATCGACCGCTGCCTTCGCGGCTATGCGGTTCCTGCCCAGGAACGGCAAGATCACCGGCGGTCAGATCCGCTTCGAGGGCCGCGACGTCGTCGCCATGTCAGTGAATGAGGTGCGCAAGCTCCGCAGCACGGCCATCTCGATGGTGTACCAGAGCCCGATCGCGGCGCTGAACCCGTCGATCCGGGTCGGCGCGCAGGTGGCCGAGGTCTTCACCATCGCCGGCTTCTCGAAGGCGGACGGGCTCGCCCGCGCCGAGATCGCGCTCGGTGCCGTGCAGATCGCCGACATTGCCAAGGTGATGCGGCGCTACCCGCACGAGCTCTCGGGCGGCATGGCGCAGCGCGTGGTCATCGCCATGGCGCTGGCCACCAACCCGCGGCTGCTCATCCTCGACGAGCCCACCACCGGGCTCGACGCGACAGTCGAGGCCGAGGTGCTCGACCTGGTGCGAATGCTACGCGAACGTACGAATACGTCGGTGCTGTTCATCAGCCACAACCTGGGTGTCATCCGCTCGATGTGCGACCGCGTCGGGGTGCTCTACGCGGGCCAACTGGTGGAGGAGGGCGACACCGCGCAGCTCCTACGCGATCCGCACCACCCCTACACAGTGGGCCTTCTGCGCTGCATTCCCCGCGCCGGACTGCGCAAGGACCGCGACCGCCTCGACACCATCCCCGGCACGCTGCCCCCGCTCGGCGCGGACATGCCCGGCTGCGTCTATGTCGACCGCTGCCCGATCGCCACGGGCACCTGCCGGACGCAGAAGCCGCCGATCGTCGAGCTCGAGAACGGCCAGCGCACGCGTTGCTTCTATCCCGAACTGGCCCCGTCCATCCCGCGTTCGAGCGAGGTGATCGCGCCCGACGAGGAGCTGATCGCGCCGGCCCCGACCACGTCCGACGGTTCGCTGATCCGCTTCGAGGGTCTGTCCAAGACGTTCGGCTCCTCGGACAGCACCGTCCGGGTGCTCTCGAACATCGAGCTCTCGTTACGGCCGGGCGAGACCCTCGGCCTGGTCGGCGAGTCCGGCTCCGGCAAGACGACCCTGGCCAAGGTGCTCCTCGGCCTCCTCGCGCCCGACGCCGGCAGCAAGATCGAGCTCGACGGCAACATGCTCGGTGGCACGCTCATCCAGCGGTCGGCCAGCGATGTGTCAGCGGTCCAGATCGTCTTCCAGAATCCCGACTCGGCGCTGAACCGGCGCCACACGGTGCGGCGCATCGTCAGCCGTGCCGTGTCGAAGCTCTCGGGCCGTTCGAGCCAGCAGTCCGACGAACGGGCCGAGGACCTCCTCAGCGAGATGCGCGTCGACGCCCGGCTGCATGCTGCCAAGCCGGCGATGCTGTCCGGTGGCCTCAAGCAGCGCGTCGCGATCGCCCGGGCCTTCGCGGGCAACCCCCGGCTCGTGGTGTGCGATGAACCGACCTCCGCGCTCGATGTGTCCGTCCAGGCCGCGATCCTCAACCTGCTCGTCGACCTGCAACGCAACGAGAACGTCGCCTACCTGTTCATCTCCCACGACCTCGGCGTGGTCCGCTACCTGTCCGACCGCATCGCCGTGCTCTATCTCGGGCGGATCATGGAACTGGGCCCGGCCGCCACCGTGTTCTCCAGCCCGCATCATCCCTACACCGAGGCGCTTGTCAGCTCGCTGCCGAGCATCGACGGGGAGGCGACGCACCGGGTCCGTCTGGAGGGCGAGGTGCCCAGCGTGGCGAACCCGCCGAGCGGCTGCGTGCTGCACACGCGTTGCCCGCGTCGGGCCGGCAGCGGCGTCGAGGAGCTGTGCGACACGGTCGAGCCCGACCTCGTCGAAGCCGAGCCGGACCACTTCCTGCGCTGCCATCTCTCGATAGACCAGCTGCGGCGCATCCAGGCCGCCGTCGACGAGCCGATCCCGGTGTAGGTGTCGGCGTAGTCGGTCGGCGGTGTCCGCGTCCGCGGCGCCTCAGGTCTCAGGTCTCGGCTCAGGCGAAAAGGCCCGAGAGGAACCGTTCAAACCAGCGTGCCTGCGTGTCGTCGTACCGAGCCAGGAGACGGTCCTGTTCCTCACGGGTCTGCGCGCCGGGCCAGCCGTAGCGGGCCCATGGAGCGTCCTGGATGCGCGCGAATCCTTCGACGGTCATCTCTGGGTGGAACTGCAGACCGTAGGTGTACTTACCGTATTGGAAGGCCTGGTTCGGAAACGCGTCGTTGCCGGCGAGCCGGACGGCACCGGTGGGGATGGCGAAGCCGTGGAAGTGCGACTGTGTGACGTGCATCGGCGCGGAGAGGAACTCGCTGCCTTCGGGCGTCGGGAGGATCTGATAGCAGCCGAACTCGGTGGCGCCATGGTCCGGCGGACCCACATGGGCGCCCAGTACATGTGCGATCGACTGCGCGCCCTGGCAGATCCCGAGGACGGGTACGGCGCGTGTCATGCACTGCTCGACCCAGCGGTGTTCGTCGATCAGGAACGGGTAGGTCTCGGTCTTGTAGACCTCGAATCCGCCGCCATAGAGCACGGCACCGGCGACGCTCTCGTCGAGCGGTCCGAGCCCCTCACCGTCGTAGGGGCGCCGGTAGTCGGCCTCGAATCCGTGCGCCGCCGCAAAGGTGGCCACACGGTCGTCCGGTGGATCATCGCGGTGCAGGATGAGGACGAGTCGTCGGCCCATGTGCCACGGTAGCGGGCGCCGCGTCCTCGCCGCGTTGCGTCCGGTGCATTGATGACG
>JAYUDQ010000732.1:0-3216 GCA_043739745.1 Acidimicrobiia bacterium
TGGTCGTTCGCGTCGTCGGCGAGTCGGGGCCGACTGTTGTCCAACACGGGTTGGCCCTGGGCGGCTGTTTGTTGAGCTGGCATCCTCAGCGGCGTCCACCCCGGACTGTGACAGACCGCCAGGAGAGCTCATGCAGGACCGTGATCGTGATGTCGGGTTGTTCCGTTATTCGTTGATCCGTGAGGCCGCGGACCCGTCAGTGTCCAAAGCGGATCGGGGTGTGCTGGTTCGCGCGGTCGCTGCCCGCGAGCACACCGACCCGACTGGTGTGCGGGTGCGTGTGGGCCGTTCCACGTTGGATCGTTGGATCCGCGAGTGGCGTGCTGGCGGGTTCGCAGCGCTCGTGCCGACAGCCCGTGTCGTCGAGCCGACGACACCGGCGGGAGTGTTGGAGTTGGCGGTCAAGTTGAAACGGGAGACACCGAGGCGGACGGCGGCGCAGGTGACCGCGATCATCGCCGCGGTCGACGGGACGGCGCCGTCGGAACGCACGATTCAACGCCTGTTCGCCCGGCACGGTTTGAACACCCGCCCGGACGGGACACCACCAGCGGCGTTCGGCCGGTTCGAAGCCGCCGTCGCGAACGACCGTTGGACCGGTGACGCGTTGCATGGCCCGGTCGTTGGCGGCCACAAGGCCTACCTGTTCGCGTTCATCGATGATCACTCGCGGGCGATCCCCGGTTATCGGTGGGGGCATTCAGAAGACACCGTCCGCTTGGAGGCAGCGTTGCGTCACGGTCTCGGATCGCGTGGGATCCCACGTTCGGTCTATGTCGACAACGGCTCCGCGTTTGTGTCGGCGCCGCTGCTGCGCGCGTGCGCGGTGCTCGGGATCCGGCTGATCCACTCACGCCCTGGACGCCCCGAAGGTCGGGGCAAGATAGAACGGTTCTTCCGCACCGTGCGCGATCAGTTCCTGGTCGAAATCGCCGGCCGCGAAGTGTGCGATCTGATGGAGATGAACCGGCTGTTCGCCGGCTGGGTCGAGACCGCCTATCACCGTCGGGTCCATTCCGAAACGAAACAGACACCGATCGAGCGGTTCATCGCCGGCGGGCCGTTCCCGATCCCGACACCCGCCCAGCTCCACGAGGCGTTCTTGTGGTCCGAACGGCGCACCGTCACCAAAACCGCGACAGTCAGCGTCCACGGCAACATGTTCGAAGTCGACGCTGTCCTGGTTGGCTGCAAGGTCGAGTGCGTGTTCGATCCGTTCGATCTGACCGCGATCGAGATCCGCTACCTGAACCGATCGATGGGCGCCGGGGTTCCGCATCGGATCGGGCGTCACACCCACCCGATGGCCAAACCCGAACCCGTCCAGGCCCCGGCGGCGACCGGGATCGACTACCTCGCCCTGCTCGCCGGCCGTCACGCCATCGACCTCGCTGACCACACCCCAAAGATCGGCTACGCCGAGCTGATCGAGTCCACCGATCCCGACCAGTGCCCCGGCCAACTCCACATCCCGACCACTTCCATCACGACCGCCATCACCGAAAGCGACCCACGATGAGTATCCAGATCCTCCAAGCCCACTACGGGTTCACCCGGATGCCGTTCGGACGTGACCTCGCCCCCCAAATGCTGCACCGCTCAACCAGCCACAACGAAGCCGTCGCCCGGATCAGCTGGTGCATCCAAGAACAAGCGCTCGGTGTCGTCACCGGCGAAGTCGGCTCCGGCAAAACCGTCGCCACCCGCGCCGCCACCGCTGCCCTCGACGCCTCCCGACACACCATCATCTACCTCGGCAACCCCGCCATTGGCGCCCGCGGCCTCTACGCCGCGATCGTCACCGCACTCGGCGGCGTCCCCAGATTCCACAAAGCAAACCTGATCCCCCAAACCGCCGACCTTCTCGCCGCCGAACACAACGAACGAGGCAAACACGTCGTCGTCATCGTCGACGAAGCCCACCTCCTCGCCCCCGACCAACTCGAAGAACTCCGCCTACTGACCAACGCCAACATGGACTCCCACTCACCGTTCGCGTGTGTGCTGATCGGCCAACCCACACTGCGACGACGGATCAAGCTCGGCACCTTCGCCGCTCTCGATCAACGCATCGCACTCCGATTCGCGATGCCACCCATGACCCCGGTCGAGACCGGCGCCTACATCGCCCACCACCTCAACCTCGCCGGACGCGCCGACACCCTGTTCTCCGACGACGCCACCGCGCTCATCCACCAAGTCGCCAGAGGACTACCCCGCGCCGTCAACAACCTCGCCGTCCAAGCCCTCATCGCCGCCTACGCCACCAAGAAAGCGATCGTCGACGAAACCTCCGCCCGAGCCGCAGTCGCCGAAATCACCGCCGAATAGACAGAGACACCTTCGATGCCACGACCACACGATCACCTCAACGCGCCCCGACCACATCCCCACCCAACGTGTCGCCACCATCCTCATCCAGCGTGTCGGGCAACAACAGCTTCGCCGTGCTCTACCTCTGCTCAACAGCAGGGTGTGCTGCGGCCGAGTTCATGCGCTTCGCGACCGACCACCCGATCGGCCCCGTCGGGTTCTTGCCACGATCCCTCTACAGATATGCGGTCGACGTCTCCAACGTCCTCGACCTCACCGATCCCGCGACCCTCAACCATCTCGCTGTCGCGGCAGATCGGCTCGTCCAAGAGGACCGGACGTTGACGCATCAGATCGGTGAGCTCGCCCACCAGTTCCTCTACCAAGGCGTCCTCAACGGATCGGCCACCGGTGTGGACAGCGTGCTCTCGGTCTTCACCGACAACCTTCGCGGTGGGCGACTCCTCCCCGAACTCGAAACCAGTTGGACGGACCTCGACGACATCCCGATCTTCTGACCCGTCCGTAACGAACGAGACTGTCACCTGCGCGAATCGGTGCGAGTCGGCCGTTCAGCAGCGAGACTCTGGGATATGGCCAAACGGCGTCCCTTCGACCGAGTCCAATTCATGTTGAGTGTCGGCATCGCCGTCGGTTTCCTGTTCATCGCCATGGCCGTCAAGAACGGCGTCACCGGTAAGGCTGCTTCCGGGTTGCCGATCGGAATCGAAGTGATCGATCCGACGACCGGCAGCCGCCAGCTCCGCCAGGCGAGCATCCAGGTCAAGCTGACGAGTGGATACACCGGCGAGCTGATCATCAACGGTGTCGCCATCCCGGTCGACCAACTCACCGCCTCCGACAACCCGCTGAACAGCCAGCCGACGAGCGCCAGCAAGAGCA
>JAYUDQ010000733.1:0-8239 GCA_043739745.1 Acidimicrobiia bacterium
AGCGCCTCGCCGCCGCCTGAAGATGCGCTGATCTCCATGCGTCGAAGACTTCGTTGTGCTCCACTTGCCGTGGCCCTCGTCCTCGCCGTGCTTGCGCCGGCGGCGATGGCCGCCAGCTCGAAGACGACGAAGCCGAAGGCAAAGCTCAGGGTCTCGACGACGACCCGTACGACCGGGGTCGTCTCCTCCCCCACGGCCGCAAGCCAGACCACGCCGGCTCCTACTGCGTCGGCGCCCGCGACCGGTTCCCTGAACGTGTTCGCGGCGGCGTCGCTGACCGCCGCGTTCACGGACATCGCGGCAGCGTTCGAAATGGCCAACCCTGGAGCGAAGGTCACACTGAACTTCGGCGGCTCATCCACACTGGTCACGCAGATCGTCAACGGTGCCCCGGCTGACGTGTTTGCGTCTGCCGACACGGCGAACATGGACAAGCTGGTCAACGCCAAGCTGATCCGGGGAACGCCGTTGCTGTTCACCAGGAACCGGCTGATGATCGTCGTTCCGAGGGGCAATCGGATGCGGGTGAAGAACCTCGCCGACCTCGCCAACCCCGAGGTGTTCGTGGCGCTGGGCGCGGTGGGGGTCCCGGCCGGCGACTACGCCCGCCAGATCCTGGCCAGGGCCGGGATGACGGTCACGCCGAAGTCGCTCGAGCCGAGCGTGTCGGCCATCGTTTCGAAGGCGTCCCTCAAGGAGATCGACGCCGGGATCGTGTACGTCACCGACGTGGCCATCGACGAGTACCGGGTCGACGGGATCGCCATCCCCGACGAGCAGAACGTCATCGCCTCGTATCCGATCGCCGGGGTGGCGCCGGGTAGGAACCCCGCCGCCGCGGCTGCCTTCGTGGCCTATACGCAGGGGTCCGCGGCGCAGTCCATCCTGAAGAAGTACAAGTTCCTGCCACTGCCACTGCCCTAGCCATGGCCCTTGTGCGGTGCATGCGCGAATGTCACTCGACCCGCGGCTCGTGCAACTGCACGAAGACACCCTCGTACGTGCGGGCCATGGTCTCGCATGCCTCGCGCATTGCCGCGTCCGCCATCGGTGCTGCGCCCTGGATGCGCCACCGTTCCACGCCGGCAAGGGCGGTTGCGCGGAGGCCGTTGCGGTCGGCGGTGACCGGAGCGCCAAGTCGTTCCTCCATAGGGATTCCGCGGGCGCTGAGGACGGCAAGCTCGTCGCGTTGATTGGAGCTGAACGCCACGGTGCCGGACATCACGAGATGACTGAGCCGCAGCTCGGCGAACTCCGGTGACGATGATTCGCACCGTTCGATGATCGCCGAAAGCTCACGCGCGTGTTCGGGTTCGGACGCCTCGAGCTCACGGGAGATCAGGCGCAGGCTCACCAACGCGGCTCGAGCCTTGAGCACATGTGCCCGTGGAAGGAACAGGTCGGTGACGAGCCGACGGAGCGCGTCGAGACCCGATTCTTCGACGAGCGATCGTGCGAGCTCGACGGCGGTGAGCGCGCGACGCGCGCGGATCTCGGCCACGGTGAAGCGCACACCGAAGACCCCGAGCCGGTCGAGTAGCTGCCGTCGGGACTCGACGGTCAGATCGCCGGCCAGGGGATCGCAGAACATGTCGGCGGAGAGCAACATCCGATCGAGGACGCTGTCCGGTGTCGCGGCGAGGGTTCGGAGTGCGCGGACTTCGTCTTCGCGCAGCGTGAGCCCCGTCTCGGCGAGGAGGCCCGCGATCGGCACGACGGCTGTGCAGAGGGTGCGCAGCGTCTCATTGCCCTGGTAGCGCTCGGCGATCCGACGGGCCGAGAGAAGCGCATCGAGTCGACCGGCGCCGATCTCATCCGCGCGGGACAGCACGGCAACCGAATTGACCGGAGAGGTGTTGGCGACGCTGCGATCCATGAACGAACCGAGGAACTCGGCGTCTCGGCGGTGGAGGTGGCGCATGAGGTAGATGACGGCGTCGGCGTCGCTCGCCCGCCCATCCTCAAGGGCCAGGAACTCGGACGTACGGAGGGAATTCGCGGAGGACAGCGAATCGAGGCCGGGCGTGTCGATCAGGGTGATCTGCCGCAGCGCGGCGGACGGCCAGGAGACCACGATACGGGCGATGTCCGCGGTTTCGGTGGGCGAACGCGCCCCGAGATCGAACTGCAACGCGCCGTCCACCCGGCGGAACGGGAGGGGGGTGACCGTGCCGTCATTGCCGACCGCCGAGACGTCATAGCCCACACCTGACTGGTACCACGTGACCACCTTCGTGCACTCGCCAGCGTCGGTCGGTGCCAGGCGTTCACCGACGAGCGCGTTCAGCAGCGTCGACTTCCCGGCCTTGACCCGTCCGGCGATCGCAATCCGAAGCGCGCCGTCGAGGCGGGTGCGCACGTCCTCCAACCGTTGCGCCCACGGTGTGCCGGCGACGAATGGCGTGGCGAGATCGCAGACCGCTCGAACCCGCTCCGTCGTCGGCGATTCGATGCCGAATCCGTCCGTCGGTGCATCAGCGTGGCGAGGCATCAGCTGGCCGTTGCGACGGCGGGATTCTGCGTCTCGTTCGTCGTTGCCGAGCGGAGCGCAGAGCGGGCGACGGCCAGGCGCTCGAGAATCTGCTGCAGGTCGATGATCCGCTGCCGTGCCGAGTCCCCATGCTGCTGGCTCGTGCGCTGGGCCTGCTGCGCGGCTTCGGAGTACGTGCGAAGCAGTTCGCCGATGCGTTCGGTGAACTCGTCGCGTATCCCGCGCTGCACGTCACGGAGCGCATCGCTGATCTCGTTGCCGATCGCGAACTGCACCTCGTCGAGGAACTGGCGGACGTTGCTGCGGGCCTGCTGACGGCGCATTGCGATCTTGCGTTTGTGCGCATCGGCGAGCTGCATCCCCCCGAAGACGGCACCGATGCCGATCGTCACCGGGTTCGACATCATCAGCCCCGCAGCTGCGGTCGGCAGGAACCGGCCCAGCATTCCGAACATGATGATGCCGCTCTGCGCTCCTCGGAGGCCGACCAGTGCCGAGCCCAGCTGCGGTGCGCCGCGATGCGACGACGGATCGATGCCCTTCTCGGTCCACAGTGATGTGACCGCGGTCGGTTCTCGCCGTGTGGACCGTTGCGAGACATCGAGAACGGTCTCACCGATGAGATCGCTCACCGCTTCACGGGTCGCCTGCGCGCTCCGCTCGATTTCGACGAAGACCTCGGTGACGGCGTTGGCCACCTCGGTCTGCACCCGCCGCGCGAGCGCGTCCCAATCGGCAGGTGTCTTGAGCAGTTCGATCGACTCCTCCATGTCGCGTGACATGGTTCGCATCGTCTTTCGGAACGCGAAGTTCGAGCCGCTCGAGAGGTCGGACAGCCGATCTGCGACCAAGACGCTCCATCGTGCACCCGGCCCGCGCAATTGCTCGAGGTGCTTCGTGGCATCGGTCAGCCGGGTGACGGTCTCGGCGAGGGTCGCCGGATCCTGCAGCACGCCGAGCTCCGCTTGCAGCTGCTGGTCGACCTGGTCGAGGACAGCGTCGGCCTCCTGCGCAGCCCGAGCCGCGGCAAGAGTCTTCGCCGGCTCGATGATCCGTTGGTGCAACGCGCCGAGCAGTGCCGGGATGCCGCTGGCGTGCGACATCTGCTCGTCGCCAGGTGCGCCCTGCGCACCGAACAGCACGGAGGAGACGGGAAGGATGGGGCGGCCCGCTCGCATAGGGTCGCTCGCTTGCTCGGCGAGTCGACCTGTGTTGATGCCGGCGATGGTCCGCCACGCCGGATACAGGTCGGTCTTCGTGAGTGCGAACTCGATGTTCGGGCACAGCTCCGCGGCCCGATCGAGGAACTCTGCCTCCGCCGCGGAGAGCTCTGCCGACGCATCGCTGACGAAGACGAGGCCGTCGGCGAAGGGAAGGAACGCAAGTGTTGCCGCCGCGTGGCCCGCTCCGAGCCCACCCATGCCGGGCGTATCGACGATTGCGAGACCGTTGGCCAGCAGCGGATGCGGGAGCGAGATGTCGACGCGTTCGACACCGCGACTGTTCTCGGGATTGCCGCGTTCGGACACCCATTCGTCCAAGGAACCGATGTCGACCTGTTCGACGACGACCTCGTCGTCGACCCGACGACGGACCTCCACGCACGGCTCGTCGCCATAGCGCACGAGGGTGATCGCGGAGGTGGCGATGTCGTCGTCGACCGGACACACCGGTCGGGCGAGGATTGCGTTGACGAGTGAGCTCTTGCCCTGCTTGAACTCGCCGACGACGCACACGATCGTGGCGGGCCGTCGTGCACGAGCGACGGCAACGCTCAGTCGTCGGTCAAGGTCATCGCGCCCAGCCTCGATCGCGACGGCCTTGGCCGCAGCGACGCCTGCGATGACACCGGCCACGTCCACCGCGTTGACAGCCACGACCGGAAGGCGGGGCTGCTCGACGTCGTTCACGGTTCGGGGTCTGGGCTTCAGAAGCCGTCGTCGAGGTCCGCTTCGGCAGGAATGGCCAAGGCGGCGTCGATTTCCAGATTGGCGAAAGGCTCGGGATTGCCAGCGTCGGGAGCATCGGGCGTCGCGGCCATGGCGTCGGCGATCGGGTCGACCGGCAACGACGAGGCGTCGACGCCGGCATGGGTCGAGTTGTCGCCCGACTCGTCGGCGGTCGAGCCGTCCGCGGGGCTTGCGGGGTCGTCGCTCGGGGCCTGTGCGGCGGTGGCTGCCGCAGAGCTGCCCATCCGCCCGTCTCCCTGACCTCCGTCGGATCCTCCAGCACCGCCGTGGGGATCTTGGCCGCCACCGAGGTTCGTGTTGGGGTTGACGGGGTGGCTGATGTCCTGATGCGGAGGCGTCACGACCGTCGTCGCTCCCGATGTGGAGTCGGTGTCGCCGTCGCCCGGGTCCGTGACGAGGTCGCGTGCCGACTTCGCAGGGGCATCGCCCACGATCTGCGTACCGCCGTGCCCTTCGACGACGTCGGTCGCTGCGCCATGCACCACGATGGCGCGGGCGACCGCTTCTTCCGTGGGAACTCCGGCATCGTCGGTGGCATCGGGATCCGTGCTCTTGTTCCCTCCCGCACGGTCCAGCGCCTTCTGGAAGCCGGAACTGCCACCCTCCGGCGCCGTTGTTCCAGCCGCTGCGTCGGGATCGAACACGAACTGCTTGATCCCGACCACAGGTGCGCTCGTCCCGGCGTCGGCTGCGGTCGGAGCGGTGGTGGTCGGGGCGGTTGTGGTGGGGGCGGTCGTCGTCCCGGCGTCCGGCGCCGGGGCGGGATCGTGGCGAGGCGCTGCTGCTCTCGTCTCCCTTGGAACTTCGACCATCTTGAATCCGTGCGCGCCCCCGCCTTTGCTGACAAGGTCACTGTTGTCCGTCGGATCGGCTGAGCCCGACGGGGTCTGTCCCGGAGGCGGGCCATCCTGGTGGGTCTGCCCGAATGCATCCACATCACCGTTGCCGGGTCCGGCTTGGCCGAACGTCTCGGTGGTCGGGTCGCGTCCGTCGGACGGACTGCTGTCGAGGCCGGGGATGTGGGGATCGCGCTGCATGCTTGCGGGGGAATTGGCGTCGGCACCACGGCCCGTCAACAACGCGTCGGCCTGATCGTTGCCGTAGTGGCGTGGTCCGGTAGGAATCGTGTTTCCGTCGAGCCCGGTCGGAAGGGTCTGGTCGAGGCTGTGGCCGGTCGGCATCATGGCGGCGACGTCGACCGGGGACTCACGCGTGAGATCGATTTGGAGGAGATCGCCTCGAGGGTCGTCGGTGTCGAGGGTGATGTCGCGCACCGGTCCACCGGAGCTGCGCGACGCGGCTTCGCCGACGATCGGTGTTCCCATCTCCGGCGGTGCGCTGCCATCTTCATCGGCGACGGTATGGATGGCGTGCGTGGCACCGCCGTCGACGACGGCGATTGGCGTCGTGTCAGTTGTTGTGTCAGTAGATTCCGTAGTGTTGCCCCGTTGACCGGAGTCGTCGGCTGCATGTCCGCTTGTGCTCGCGTCGCGATTGGTCGTGTCGTCGGTCGTGTTCGTGTTGTCGTGGTCGGTCGCAGAGTCTGCGATCGAATCGGTGGCGGGGTCTGTCGTCGGGTCGGCCGTGGCGGCAGTGGCCGCGAACGACGCGCCCATACGACCATCGCCCTGGCCAGTTTGTCCGCCGCCTCCGCCGCCTCCTGCGCCGCCCGAGGGGTCCTGGCCCCCGCCGATGTTGGGGTTGGGGTTGACGGGGTGGCTGATGTCCTGATGGGGAGGTGTCACGACCGTCGTTGCGCCGGATGTGGAGTCGGTGTCGCCGTCACCCGGATCGGTGACGAGGTCGCGCGGCATCTTCGGTGGCGCTGTCGATTCAATCTGTGGACCGCCACCGTGGCCCTCAACCGTATCGGTCGCCGCTCCGTGGACCACGATGGCCCGCTCGACCGCTTCAGCAGTCGGTGTCCCCGTTCCGGTGTCGGCATCGGGATCGACGTCTTTCTTGCCGAAGCCGAAGAAGGACTTCACCGCGTCCGCGGCCGTATCGATCACACCCTTCTCGGGAGGTGCCGGGGTCGCGTCCTTCTGTTTGTCGTAGTCCTTACCCTTCAGCTCCTTCGGAGTTGTATCGGCGCCCGTTTTCGAAGGTGTCTGTCCCCGTTGGTCGGCCGTGCGATCCTTCGCCTGGGGGATGACGCGATCGCTGACCAGGTCCATGTTGTTGGTCGGGTCGGCGGAGCCGGATGGCGTCTGACCGGGTGGCGGTCCGTCGTGGTGCCCCTGGCTGAAGTTCGCGTTGTCGCCGCCGGCTCCCGGTCCGGGATTTCTGCCGAGCGTGTCCTTTGTCGCGTCGTGGCCCTTGGCGGGCGTCGTCGCCAGGCCGGCGATGTGCGGGTCGCGCGTCATGTTCACCGGCGAGGTCGCATCACCGGAGCGGCCAACCATGAACTGGTCGGCCTGATCATTCCCATAGTGACGTGCGCCGGTCGAGATGTCCTTTCCATCGAGCCCCTTGGGCAGCGTCTGTTCGACGGAATGACCGACTGGAGTCGTACCTTTGACGTCGACGATCGTCTCGCGCCCGAGGTCGCCGTGTCGAAGGTCGCCCCGGGGATCGTCGATGTCGCGCGGGTTCAGAATCGGGGTGGTCGTCATATGGTCCATTGCGTCGTCCGGATCGGTACCGTCAAGGAGCTCCTGTACATCGCTGACGCCATCGCCATCGCGGTCGCGGGTCACGGTCGAATCAGTTCCGAACAGCAATTCATCGTTCTTCGGCATCTCAGACTCCGATCGTCGAGCCCATTCGGGCGAGCCCTTTGACGGTAAAAGAAGAAGTGTGCACATCTACCTAGGGGAAGCATTGGTTCTGTCCCGATCCCACTGACACAGGCGATGCCATTCGTTACGTTGGACTCGGGAGGTGCGCGATGTCCGATGAATCGGGGTATTCGCTCGGAATCGATCTGGGTCAGACACCGTGGCGTACGGCAACAGCTGAGCGTGATGCACCGCGAGACGCGGTGGTGTGGCCAGCAGTTGGCAACGACACGCTGTCCGGCGCAATGTCGGTTGAGTCGGCTGAGTCGGCTGAGTCGGCTGGGCAGATCGTCACGCTCGTCGCCGCTGTCGTCGATCTACTCACCGAGCGTCGCGGCACGGCGCCGGCCGTGGTCGTACTCGCCCTACCGACCGACGGACAGTTCGCCGATGACGACATCGCCGGTTCCGTTGCTGAGCGGCTGCGCCCCGCCCGCGGGAGCGCCCGGATCGTCGATGCCGCCGATGCTGCGGTCGTCGGCCTTGCGTACCTTCGGGGGGAAACAACGGGCGCAGGTGGGAGTAGCCCGGAGCGCTCCACCGTCGCGATCGGAGCGGCGCTGCTGGGTCTCGACGAGGAGCACAGAACCGGTGCGGGTATCGCAACCGCGGGCGGCGCCGCGGTCGGCGGACTCGGTGCGACAGTCCTTTCCGGCGGATCGACGGGCGCAGGTGTCGGTGCGGTGACTGGAGCCGTTGGTGCGGTGGGTGTGCCGATCGGTGCGGCTGTGGGACCGGGAGCGACAGGTACCGCTCTCGGCCCTCGCTTGCGACGACTGGCGAGACATCACCGGACGGCACTGCTCGCCGGTGGCGTTACGGCTGCGGCCGTCGCGATCACGGTCGCGGTGCTTGCGGGCTCGTCCACAGAGAAGCGGTCGGTGGTCCGCGCCGTCTCCTCCGTGCCTTCATCCGTCGGTGCGGCCCCGCTGGACTCGGCACCGGCGGACACGACGCAGGCCGCTACAACGACCGAAGTTCCCTCCACGACAATCGAA
>JAYUDQ010000734.1:0-3214 GCA_043739745.1 Acidimicrobiia bacterium
CATCTCCACGTCGACCACATCGGCTGGGCCATCACCGACGGCCGCCCCACGTTCGCCAACGCGACCTACCGGGCCTCCGACGGCGACGTCGGCTACTTCTGCCGCGGCTCCGGTGCCGACGAGGCCGAGCGCCTGATCCTCGAACCGCTCGCGGCACACATCGTTGCCTGGGACGAGGGGTTGATCGGCGAGATCGTCCCCGGTATCGGCCAGTTCGCAGCGCCCGGCCATACGCCGGGATCAAGCGTGATCGTCGTGTCGAGCGACAACGCCCGGGCGATGATGCTCGGCGACGTCGTGCACTGCCCGGTGCAACTGGTAGCCGACGAGTGGGCCGGCATGTTCGACGTCGACCCGATATTGGCCAAGCGCACCCGCAATGCCCTGGCCCGTGAGCTCGACGGTGACGCGAACGCTGTGATGTCCGGGGCGCATTTTCCGGGTATGCACTTCGGCAGGCTCATCAAGGGCGAAGGCCGCCGGCACTGGGTGGTGCCGTAGGTCACGTCGCCAGGGTTGGCGATTCCGGCCCGGCTTTGGTGAGGTAGGGGAATGGACACGCTGCTCCCGCCCGATCCGGAACTTGAACTTCTTCATACGCGCACGTATGAAGTGCGTTCTTACCGGAAGGATGAGCACACGATGATGATCCGTGGCGCGGTCCGCGACATGAAGCCGGCAGGCATGATGCTCGAAGGTGATCCCGACCCGCTGACCATCCACCACATGATCGTGGAAGTCGACGTCACGGTTCCTGCGATGGACATCATCCGGGCCGAAGTGGTGTTCGAGGAGCGCCCGCATACGCTCTGCACCCATATCGTTCCGCACTACGAGAAGCTCGTGGGGCTCTCGATCGCCAGGGGCTTCACCCACAAGGTCCGTGAGCTGTTCGGCGGCCCGCGAGGTTGCACCCATGTCACCGCGCTGCTGCAGGCCATGGCACCGGTGGCGAACCAGTCACGTTTCTCACTGATGGCCTCGAGCCGTCGGGCGGCTGCAGCGGCCGCCGGAGAGTCGGGAGGTGGGATGTCTGCGCCGACCATCGAGCAGCGCATGGCCATGATGGCGGGGAACCTCAACACCTGCCACGTCTGGGACGAGGATGGCGAGATGGTCGAAGGCGTCCGCAACGGCAGGGAGCACGAGGCGCCGCTCTGGATCGGGAAACGACTCGCGGCGCTCGGGCGGGACCCGCAGAGCTGGAGCTCGCCCGTGGCCTGAGCATCTGTGGCGCGGCGGTTGGCGCCGCCGAGTTCGCGCGCGCCGACGCGCTACTTCGCGCGCGTGATGGCTGGCGCTCGGTGGTCAGCCGGGGTACTTCACGAGGTATGCCGCAACGGCCTTGGCCGTATCTGCTGCACCTTGCGCGGCCTTGGCCGTATCGCCGTCGGTGGCCGCCGTCTTGAGGAGTGCGAACGTGTCCTCGAACGTGATGTACGCGTCCTCGTCGTTGGCCTTCACCGTGCCCTCGATGGTCGACCAAACCGGTTCGATGGAGCTCACCAGATCCTTGGCGCGGGCCTTGTCGCTGGGCACGGCGACGGCGATCTCGGCTGCGATCTTCACGATCTTGCCGAGCCCGACGGTGACGTCGGCAGCAGGTGCCTGCACGGCTTCCGGTGCGACGGTGCCGGTCGCGTCGGCCACGGCAGTCGTGTCGGAGGCCACGGCAGTCGTGTCGGAGGCCACGGCGACGGTCGAGTCGGCCGCCTTGTCCTTCGTGCACGAGGTCACCGCCACGAGCGTGATGGGGACAGCGGCGACGGCGAGCAGCCGACGGAACGATGACATCGAGATCCTTCCCCGTCCCGGACGGTCCGAGCGGTTCGACGAATAATATAATGCCCCCCTCAGAGAGAAGTTCAAGCAATGAGAAGATTCTCGGCGCAGCGCTCCCGATTGGGTCTCGTCCCGCTCCGAGGGAAAAGATCGGCTCGTGGGAGAGCACGCATCGCACATCACGTCGGAGATCGTCGGACCGGTGGGCATCGTCCGCCTCGAACGACCCGAGAAGCTCAACGCCGTCACCTATCAGATGATCGCGGACCTGCGCACCCACATCGCCGCAGCTACGGCCGATGCACGGGTGGTCGGCATCGTGATCACCGGCACCGGGCGCGGGTTCTGTGCCGGCCTCGACCTGGCGGACCTGGCCCGCACCACCCAGACAGGCATCGGCTCGGGCGATCCTGCGTCGCCCGGAGCGACCCCTCCGCGGCCACCTGACCCCGAGGAGCTGCCGGCGCTGTTCAGCTACATCCTGCGGGTCCCGAAGCCGGTGATCGCGGCGGTCAACGGGGTCGCAGCCGGAGGTGGGTTCGTGCTCGCCATGATGTGCGACCTCCGTTTCGCGGCAACCAACGGCGGCAGCTTCACCACGGCGTTCTCGAAGCGGGGCCTCATCGCCGAGCACGGCACGAGCTGGCTGCTGCCCCGTCTCGTGGGCACCAACCGGGCACTCGATCTGCTGTGGAGCGCCCGCCGGATCGACGCGGCCGAGGCCTTCCGCATGGGCTTCGTCGACCGGCTCGTGGCCGACGAGCAACTCCTCGAGGAATCGTGCGCGTACATCTGCGACCTTGCCGCCAACGTGTCGCCGCGGTCGATGGCCCGCATGAAGGCGCTGGTGTACCGCGGCTGGTCGGCCCCGATCGATGTCGCACTGCGCGAGGTCGATGCCGAGATGAACGACGCGCTCACCCATCCTGATGCGGCCGAGGGTGTGGCCTCGTTCGTCGAGCGCCGCCCGCCGGCCTTCCTGCCCTGGACCGGAGGAATGCAATGACGCCCGAAGTCAGGCCCAACTGGATACGACTGCGCCAGATCGCACTCGTCGCCCACGATCTCGGCGCGGTGACCGCAGACCTGCAGGCGGTGCTCGGGCTGGGAGCGCCCTATCCGGACCCCGGGGTGGCCACCTTCGGTCTGCAGAACGGCGTGTTCCCGGCGGGGCATCAGTTCGTCGAGGTCGTCGCGCCCATCCGGGAGAACACCACGGGCGGCCGGTACCTCGAGCGTCGCAACGGCGACGGCGGCTACATGGTGATCCTGCAGTGCGACGATCACGCACCCGTGAAGGCCCGTGTCGACGCTGCCCATGTTCGCAAGGTGCTCGAGCACGACACCGATCACTACAAGATCATGCAGCTCCACCCGCGCGACACCGGCGGCAGCTTCCTCGAGATCGACGTGCAGGTCGGCGGCGAACCGA
>JAYUDQ010000735.1:0-3207 GCA_043739745.1 Acidimicrobiia bacterium
ACGCCGGTGCCGCGCTGGCGAATGATGATCGATCCGGCAGTCACGGCGGAGCCACCGAACACCTTCACGCCGAGGCGCTGGGCGTTGGAGTCACGGCCGTTGCGGGTTGAGCCGCCGCCTTTGGTCTTTGACATGGGAGTTCAGCTCCTGGTTTCGAGCAGCTCGGGGATCAAGCCGTAATGGCGGTGATCTGTACCGACGCGTACTTCTGGCGATGACCCCAGCGGCGCTGGGCGCGGGCCTTGGACTTGTACATGTAGCCCGTGATCTTCGGGCCGGCACTGCGGCCGACGACCTTCGCAGTCACTGTGGCACCGGCAAGTGCCAACGGCGATGACACGACGGTGTCTCCGTCGACCACGAGCAACGGGGTGAACGTGACGTCGGCCCCGATCGACTCGCCGAGGAGTTCGACGTCCAGCGTCTGGCCCTCGGCCACTTTGTACTGCTTGCCACCGGTCTTGATCACTGCGTACATAGGGCTGCCATGCTACATGGATTCGAGATGCACGAGAGGATCGGAGCCTTTCCCACCTCACAGGTGGTGAACCCGCCGAACCCCGCCGAACCCGCTAGCCGACCAGCTCGGGATCGAAGACGAAGCCGCGCCCGCTGCACGACGGGCACGAGTCCGACAGCGATTCCACGAGCCCCTCGCCGATCCGTTTGCGGGTCATCTCGACCAGTCCCAGCTCGGAGATGTCGAACACCTGGGTGCGGGTCTTGTCGCGGGCCAATGCGTCTCGGAACTTCTCGATGACGGCGGCGCGGTTGGCCCGGATCTCCATGTCGATGAAATCGATGACGATGATCCCGCCGATGTCGCGCAGCCGCAGCTGGCGGGCGATCTCCTCGGCGGCCTCGAGATTGTTCCGGTACACGGTCTCTTCGAGCGATGACGAGCCGACGTTCTTGCCGGTGTTGACATCAATGACGGTGAGCGCCTCGGTACGCTCGATGATCAGCGACCCGCCCGACGGCAGCCACACCTTGCGGTCGATGGCCTTGTGGAGCTGCTCGTGGACGTGGTGCTTCTCGAACAGCGGCAGCGCCTCGGCTGCAGGATCGTAGAACTCGACCCGGTCGGCCAACTCGGGCGTGATGCTCTGGACGTAGTCACGGACTTCCTCGTAGAGGGCGCGGTCGTCGATCACCACGCCGCGGTAGTTCCGGTTGAACTCCTCCCGGATCACTCGCACCGCCATGTCCGGTTCGCGGTACAGCAGCGCGGGACCCTTCGCCTTCTTCGCCTTCGCCTCGATGGCTTGCCACTGGCGCAGCAGAAGCTCGACGTCTCGCCGCAGCTCCTCCGGTGTTGCGCCTTCAGCTGCGGTGCGCACAATGAGGCCGTGCCCCTCGGGGCGAACCTCGTCGAGGATGCGCCGCAGGCGCTTGCGTTCATCGTCGGCAAGGCGCTTGGAGATGCCATAGGTGTCGCTGTTCGGGACGAGCACGACGAAACGTCCGGGTATCGACACCTCTTGCGTGAGGCGCGCCCCTTTGCTGCCGATCGGGTTCTTGGTGACCTGGCTGACAAGGGTCTGCCCGTTCTTGAGTAGCTGTTCGATGCGCAGTTCGTTGGGACCGCGGCGCTTCCCGCCACCCCCGACGGCGCTCCCCTCCAGCTCGGTCGGGTCGAACTGCAGGTCACCGCGATACAGCACGGCATTCTTCGGCGTGCCGATGTCGACGAAGGCCGCCTCCATCCCGGGGAGCACGTTCTGCACGCGGCCGAAGTAGATGTTGCCGTGGATCTGACTGACCGAATCAGCCGGCCGCGACACGTAGTGCTCGATCAGCGCCCGGCCTTCCAACACCGCGATCTGGGTGGCCTTCTCGTGCACGTGGACGGCCATGAGATAGCGGCCGAGGGGACGGCCGTTGCGTTCCTTGCCCTTGCGCTTCTCCAGTGTCTCGTCGTCGAGCGCTGCGGGGTCGACGAGCCGCTCAGGTGGCGCAGCGTCACGTCCGCGCCCACCGCGGCCTCGCTTGCGGGGCTCGTTGCCGCGACCGGCGATGTCAGCGGCAATGTCGTCGTCGTCCCTATCGGGGACGCCCGACCCTGCCGTTGCCGCGCCACCTGCGCCGGAAGGCGTCCTGGTGCTCCGCCCACGGGATGCGCCCGCGGCTGGCGGCGGCCGCTCGGCACCACCCGATGCGTCGCGGTTTCGACGAAGTCCTCCGCCCTCCTTTCCGGGAGCGCCGACTGCGGCGTCGACCGCGGCAATGTCGTCGCCGTCGCCGCCGGTCGGTGCCGGCCGGCTGTCGCCAATGCGCGGACGAACGGTCGCCCGCGCCGCCGCTTCAGGCGAGGGAACGCCTTCACGAGGGTGATCCGGCATGTCGGCAGGGCGACGGTCAACCGGGTGATCAGCCGTGTGGTCACGTTCCTGGTTGTCGCCGTCGTGGCCTTCACCGTTCGCTTGGTCGACGGGCAGGGAGTCGCCGTCCTCGTCGTCGAAGGAGTCGGCGCTGCTTCCTGACCCGGATACCCTCCGTCGATTGCGACCGCCGCGCGATCCTCGTCGGCGACGCGGGCCGCTGCGCGTGACCGCCTCGTCGCCGGAACCGTCGGCGCCGTCACCGTCAGCACCCGATGACCCAGCACCCGATGACCCAGCACCCGATGACTCAGTACCCGACCCGTCGAGGGCCCGACCGCCTCGAACGGTGGGCGCCGCGGCGTCAGCCGAGGTGGCGCCGACTGACCCGGCAGCGAATCCGGGACCGTCCTGAGCCGGGCCGCGCCGCGCAGGCGTATCGAGTGCGCTGTCGTGCGTGGGGCTGGCGTCGGGTAGCTCCGACATGGGGTGTCCTTCCGACTGGTCCGCTCGGCAGGAGCGGTTGCAATGCCGTCGCGTCGACGCCGATCTCCGCAACGGGAGAGTCGACGGCGCGCCAGCACGCACGATGTGGACGACGAGCCGCGTCGTCGCGGGAGAGCGCGGTGCTGCGCACCGGGACGGCAACGAACCCGGCGCCGGAGAAAGGGTCGCCGGCCGGTTCGGGCGGCGTCGATCGGTCGGCATGCAGGCGTGCCCGAAGCCGACGGACGACGAGCGCCATCAGCGAGAGCAGGGACACGACCATGACGTCGGTCACCCTAACCCGCAACGCTTGACGGGACCATGGCAACCGAATCGCCCGACTACCGATAGCGGTGCATACCGACGTTGAGCACCAGCCCGACAGCGATGAACTCCGCGA
>JAYUDQ010000736.1:0-18898 GCA_043739745.1 Acidimicrobiia bacterium
CTGATGGTGCGGCGCGGCCGTGGGGTCGCTGCAGGCGAGTGGTCGATACCCGGCGGCCGCGTCGAGGCGGGCGAGACGTTGGCGTCTGCCGTCGTTCGCGAAGTGCACGAGGAAACCGGCCTCGAAGTCGTGTGCGAGCGGTTCCTGGGCTGGGTCGAGCGGATCGGCGACGACTACCACTACGTGATCCACGACTTCGTCGTCACCGCGCTCGAACGGGGACCGATCGTGGCCGGCGACGATGCCGCGGAAGCCCGTTGGGTTCCACTCGACGAAGTGACCGATCTGCACCTCGTCGACGGTCTGGCCGACTTCCTGGCCGATCAGGGAATCCTGCGGCTCATCGCCTGAACCGGACTTCCGGCGAACGGCCCTGGGTCAGGCTTCTACGGACTCGGTCGTGGCGTCGACCAGGACAGCCGCAGCGGCCGGCTCGACGAGATCAATGGTCGGAGGCCCAAGCGGCGGGGCCTCGACCGGCAGGGCCTCAGCCGCGACCGGCTCAACCGCAGCAGCCGTTTCAACGGGCGCCACTGCGTCGAACGCCGGAGCGGCATCCGCAGGAATCGGAGCAACTGCAGGTGCGGCCGGTGCAGGTGCGGCCGGGACAGGTGCGGCCGGGACAGGTGCGGCCGGGACCGGAAGCCGAGGCGGGGCCGGCGGGCGCAGCGGCAGAGCGCTCTTGGCCCGCGGGGGAGGCGGAATGGCCAGACCAAGGAGTTTGAGCAACGCCGGTATCCGGTTCGATGCCTGCGCCGCAGCGGCCAGGAACGACTCGCTCGTCGTGGTCGGGAGACCGGCAGGGACGATGTCGCGCCGGAACGGCGCCTCGGCCGCAGCTTCGACGAGCGCAGCCCATCGATCCTGCGGCGCGTCGGGCGAAAGTGCGGCGTTCGTCTCCGTCACGAGGCGCTCCGTCAGCTCGACCGGCATCTTCGCAGCCGGATCGGGCATCCGGGCAGTGAGACGCACCGCTCGAACGAGCTTTCCCTCGTCGGCCGACGACGTGATGTCCTTCAGCCAATGCGTGCGCTCCGACTCGATGCGGCGCTGGAGTGCCTCCCGCAGGTTCGCAGCCATAGCTCGCGACGCATCGTCCCGGGCAGTGCCGTCGGACTGCGTGACGACGGCGCGGAGATCACGGATCGAGATGTCATCGGCGACATCGAGTGCCGCAGCTGCGCGGTCGAGCCAGTCGGCCTGACGCGTGCGAGGGAGCAATTCGTCGGCCATGGCCAGGAGCGGACCGGCCGGAATCTCACCCTTGCCCTCGGCCTTCAGCTGTGCATTCTGATCGATGATCGCCTGGCGTACGGCCGGGATACCGCCGCGGAACAGCTGCTCGGCCACGGGATGCTGCTCAGGAGCGATGTCGGCGAGAAGTGCGTCGCGGTGCTTCCGACCTGGGGTGAGCCGCTTCGGTTTGGCCCGGGTATCGGCGACTGGGCGGTCGGTCCGGGTACGGATCGGACGATCGGGGCGGTCCGTGCGGTCTGCACGATCGACGGCATCGGGACGAGGACCACGCGCCGGCCGCTCCGCGGTAGGGCGAGTCGGTCGATCGCCATCCCGACGGGGACGGTCGGGCCGGGCACCGCGATCGGGACGATCGCCGCCGCCTGGCCGCTCGGGCCGCGGCCCACGGCGCTCGCCATCTCGGCCACCTCGGGCCTTGTCGGCGTAGGTGACGTTGACGCTCGGGCCGGTCGGGCCCGTCGTGGACCCGATGACTTCAAGACGCTCGCCGTCGAAACGACGCGACTTGGGCGCCACGATGGCCACGATGCGGGTGCCCTCGAGCTCACGCTCCGCTTCTGCACGGACGACATCGCCAACGCGAGCCCCCTCGTAGAGCATTCCGGTGTCGAGCGTGCCTTTCGGCTGTCTGGCCCCGGCAGCGCGCCAGGTCCAGACGCCGTCGTTGGCGCTCGTGAGTTCGATGTCGATGCGGTGAGACATACGGCGAAAGACGCTACTCGATGACCCTTGGCGCGCCCGCCTACATCGCGATCCGTCGTCGCCGGGGAGTCGGATCGGCCGAACAGCCAGGCCTGCACAATCCGAGGCTGCGGACCATACGCGCGCTTTCAGTATGCGCGCATACGGCGATGATCCTGTGCTCGGCGAAGGCCGGACTAGGGAAGCGCGCGACCCTCTGCATACGCTGTTGACATGCGCACCGAACCGGTTCTGCTCGTCCACGGCTTCGCGTCGTCGTTCGACCTGAACTGGCGCCGCAACGGATGGGCCGACCTCCTGGCGGACGCGAATCGCGAAGTCATCGCGGTCGACCTCCTCGGCCACGGTTCCGCCGAAAAGCCGCATGATCCGGCCGCATACAGCGACCTCGAACAGTGTGTCATCGACGTCCTACCCGCCGACGGCCGGGTCGTCGACGCAGTCGGCTTCTCCCTCGGCGCACTCACGCTGCTGCGCGCCGTCGGACGGATGCCCGAGCGGTTCGGGCGCATCGTGGTGGGTGGCATCGGCCAGCAGAGCATGGTCGCGGGCGACAGCGAAGCGACTGCCCGCGCCATCGAGGCCGGGCTCGATGCTCTGGGCGACAGCGATGGCGAAGAGACCCGCCTCGCTCGGGCCTTCGCCCAATTCGCGGCGAACGGGACGAATGATCCAAAGGCATTGGCGGCCTGCCTGCGTCGCCCGTCGAGACCCTTGACGAACGACGATCTCGCGCTCGTCCCGAACCCCACGCTCGTGGTGATCGGCGACAAGGACTTTGTCGGTTCTGCGCAGCCGATCGTGGACGGTCTCGCCGATGCGCGTCTCGTCGTGCTGCGCAACGCCGATCACTTCGGGACGCCGCAGCACTTCGGATTCCTCGATGCTGCGCTCGAGTTCCTCGACGCGATGCCCGGCTGAACCTGCTGATCCCGTGAACATTGTCGTCGAATGCCGCTGGGAGCGGCGTTCGACGACAATGTTCGGGCCGGCGCAGGCGAACCATCGACCGCGACGGTCGGAGTCGCTGCCAGAATCAGGCCGGTTCCCGGGGTAGCGACCTCGGACTTTAGTCCCAGAGGTTCGGAGAGGACCACCGACGTGAGCGCCAGCAAAGTCACCGCAGGCAACGCCAACGCGAACGGCGCCATGACGCCTTTGCCGCAGGGCTTCAGCGTCCATGTCGCGAACATGGGTGTGAAGGACGAGACGGACGACTTCGTCATCATCGCCTCCGATGGGCCGGCGGTGGGTGCCGGGGTGTTCACCCAGTCGCGCTTCGCCGGCCCAAGCGTGAACCTGAGCAGGCGCAGCGTTGCCGATGGCAATGTGCGCGCCTTCGTCGTCGTCTCGAAGAACGCCAACGTGGCCAACGGCCGCGTCGGCGTCGAGAATGCTGATGAGGTCCTACGAGGAGTGGCCACCGCCATCGGGTGCAACCCGTACGAAGTCGTGCTCGCATCGACCGGCGTGATCGGCCGCCCGTACCCGATGGACCGCATTCGAGCGCATCTGACGGGCCTCCGCTATCCGTTCGACGGAACGGACGCACGGCGAGCCGCGATCGGCATGATGACGACGGACACTGTGCCGAAGATCGCGTCCGCGGTGGTGGGGGAGGGCCCGGCCCGGGTCGTCGGCATCGCCAAGGGCGTCGGGATGATGGAGCCGGACATGGCCACGCTGATCACGCTGTTCTGTACGGACGCTCGGCTGTCCCCCGGGGAGCTGCGGCCGATCTTCAAGACAGCGATGGACAAGTCGTTCAACTGCCTGAGCGTCGACACCGACACCTCGACGAGCGACACGGCCGCGATCATGGCCAACGGCCGGGCCGGATTCGTCGAGCGCACCGAGTTCGCAACGGCGCTCGAGCAGGTCGCGTTGTCGCTCACCAAGCAGATCGCACGCGACGGCGAAGGCGCGACGAAGATGATCGAGGTGACCGTCGACCGCTCGCGCGATGACGAGCAGGCGAAGCGCGTGGCGAAGTCGATCGTCAACTCGCCCTTGGTCAAGACGGCCGTGCATGGTGCCGACCCGAACTGGGGCCGCGTGGCCATGGCCATCGGCAAGTGTCAGACCGATACGGACATCAGCCCCGACCGGGTGGTGATCCGCTTCGGAAGCCAGGAGGTGTACCCGACGCCGCTCGACGAGTCCGGCCTCGCTCTGCTTGAGCAGTACATGCGCGGCGCCGACGTGCGCATCCACGTCAGCCTTATGACGGGCAACAGCAGCTCCACGGTGTACGGGTGCGACCTCTCTGACGGCTATGTGCGGATCAACGCCGACTACACCACCTGACCAGCTGGTCCACGCTGACACAGTCTCGAATCGGACCGCCACCCGAGGCGTAGACCCGATACCTTCGCACGGTGCAGTGCTTGCAGTGCCAGACCGAGAACCCGAGCATGTTCCGCCACTGCGGCGCATGCGGAAGCGCGCTCGCGGCCACGCCATGCAGCGCGTGCGGGTTCGCGACGCCGCTGCCGTTCCTGTTCTGCGGGAACTGCGGCACCGGGCTCGAGCTGACCGGAGCCGGTCAGGCCGAAGAGCGCAAGCTGGCAACCGTGCTGTTCGCCGACGTCGTCGGCTTCACGACGATGGCGGAGGTGACCGACCCTGAGGTGATGGCCAGGGCCGTCGATGCTGCGTTCCGCCAGCTCACCGACATCGTCGTTGCGTACGGCGGCTCGATCGACAAGTACATCGGCGACTCGATGATGGCGGTCTTCGGGGTGCCGCACACCCACGAGGACGACGCCGAGCGGGCCGTCGCCGCGGCACTCGCGATTCAGGCCGCGGAGACCGGGCTCGAGTTCTCGATCGGCGTCAACACGGGCGAGGTCATGGTGCTCGCCCTCGGGGGAGGGGCGGTGACGGTCATGGGTGACGCCGTCAACGTGGCCGCACGGCTGGAGAAGGCGGCCAGCCGCCATGAGATCCTGGCCGGGCCGCTGACGGTCGAGCTGACGTCCAACAGGATCGAATATCGCGACCGACCACCGATGACGCTGAAGGGCAAGCGCGACTCGGTCGAAGTCCGGCAAGCCATCTGCATGCGCACGACACCGACGGTTGCACAGCACGTATCCGTCCGGATCATCGGACGCGACGAGGAGCTCGATTTCTTGCTCTCGCAGTGGCGCCGGGTCGCATCGGTACGCCGGGGCGCCGTCGTGCTGGTGACGGGCGATCCGGGAATTGGAAAGTCGAGACTGCTCGACGAGCTGGCCGAGCGGGTCGGCCGCGAGGCGCACATCGTGCGTTCGGCATATCCGCCGTACGGCGGGTCCGGCGGAATCCGGGTCGGCGGCGACCTTGTCGCCCAGCTCGGGCCGAGCGACGACGATGCAGTCCAGGCCCGGGCATTGTCGTTGGCGGGCGAAGTGCATCCGTCCCTACGGGACATGGACGCCAATGCGCTCCGTCAGGAAGGTCTCTGGGCGCTCCGTCGCCTGGCGGAGCTTCGCGCCGCCGAGCGACCCGTCCTCGTACTCATCGAGGATGCCCATGTCGCATCCGCGAGCCTTGACCTGCTGACCTCGTTCGTGGCCCGGACCGTGGACCTGCCCGTCCTGCTCGTACTCGCCGGGCGAGCTGAGGGCCAGTGGCTGTCGAGCTTCCCGACGGCCAGCACGGTGCGGCTCTCGCCGCTGTCGATGGATGACGCGGCAGCCTTGGCTGCGGGCTGGCGGCCGACGCCAGAGCCGTCCGAACAAGTACTCAAGATGAGCGCCGGCAACCCGTTGTTCCTTCGAGAACTGCTCGTGCTCTCGGCGCAGATGACCGGCGATGAGTTCAAGCGCCGCCGCCTACCCGCCTCGCTTCGCGCCGTGTTGGCCGCCCGCCTCGACTCGTTGGCCGTCGGCGATCGGGGAGCGTTGCAGGACCTCGCAGTGATCGGCGACGCAGCAACCGTGGAACAGCTCACTGCGCTCGGCGGGGCGGCAGCAGCGGACGGTGTCAGCAGCCTGACTCGCATCGGACTCGTCCAGCACCGCCCGGACGGCACATTGCGCATCACTGAACCGCTGTTGCGGGAGGTGGCCTATGCGACACTTCCTCGGGCCGCCCGGGCGGAACGTCACGTCCGAGCGGCCGAGCTGTGCGCGGGTCTCCCCGAACGGGCCCGCCACCTCGAACGGGCCAGCGAACACGCGCCCGACGATGCCGACCTTCGCGACCGCGCCGGTGCGGCACTGGCCACGGCCGGGGTTCACCAGCTCCGCGACTCACGCCCGATCGACGGCATCGCGCTCCTCCAACGTTCGGTCGCGCTGGGTCACCGCGACCCCGATGCGCTGCTTCGCCTCGCAGCCGCCCTGATCGACCGAGACCGCCACCAAGCGATAGCCGTGCTCGACCTCATTCCCGACCCCCATCCGGATTCTCGCGTCGATGCCGAACGCACCCTTGTCCGCGCCAACGCGCTCGTCGAATCCGACCATCCTGCGGCCCTGCGGGCCTTCGACGACGCGGCGCAGCGTTGGCGATCGATCGGTGATCGCGTCAAGGAGGCGTGGTCGCATTCGAACAAGGGCGTTGCGCTGTTCATGCGCGGTGCCATGTTCGACGCCGACGAGCAGCTCGTGACGGCGCTGGAACTGTTCCGCAGCGAGCGTCACCGGGCCGGGGAGATGGCAACCGTGAGCTTCCGGGCCCTCGTGCGACCCGAGCATCCCGACGTCGAGAACTGGCTGCATGAGAGCCTGGCCTATGCCGTGGAGATCGGCGATCGAGGCCGCCATGTGGCGGCCCTCGGCTCCCTCAGCTGGCATCACTACCTGCGGACCCGGCTCGGTGGCGACGACGAGACCGAACAGGCGCGCGCCTGGATCGACGAGTGCAGTGCGCTCTCGAGCGAGCTCGGCGGCAGTGACTTCGGTTTTCAGGCGCTCTGCCTGAAGGCGAACCTGGCGCGCATGGCGGGACGGCTCGACGACGCTCGTGATGCGCTGGATCGGGCGCGCGGCTTCGAGACGTCGGATTCGGCAGGGGAGCGGGCCATGTTGCAGGCGGTGGGGGCGTCGATCGAGGGAGCGGCACCGTTCGCCCGGTACACCGACCAGGATCCCTTCACTGCGATCGCCTCGGTGGTCCAGATGGAGACGGCACTGCTCGAGGGTCGATTCGACGAGCTCCTGCTGCTCGACGCCATGCCGTCACGTTCGAACCTCGGCCGCCACGAAGCGCTCGTCGGCGCGGTTCCGCTCGCTGCCGGACTGGCCGCCATCGGCCGACTGCACGAGGCCGATGAGGGCGCAGCGCGTGCGCTGACCTCGGCGGAACGGAGCAATGCGAGCCTCCCCGCGGCCGGGGCTCGGGCCGTGGCCGCAGAATGCGCGTTCCGCCTCGGTGACTCGACCCGCGGCAACGTCCTGCTCAGTGCCGCGGTGGGTGCACTTCGGGCTTCGAACGGCGCACGGCCTGTGACCCCGATAGGCGGACTGGCCGGAGCGTTGGCGGCTCGCGCCGGCGCTGCCGGCGGAGACGACGACGCCTGGCTGACCCTGCGTGGCTACGCCGACCGGCTGCGAGCGCCGGGGCTACTCCAGGGGCTCGTCCCGGCATGAACCCGGCAGGAACGGCGGAGGCTCGACCTGCTCGTGGCTCGCACTACAGCACCCGATACGCTGAAACGGGTCGATCGGGCCTGGCGTCCAATTCCTGATTCCGTTACGATCTGTCAGCCGACACACTGGTTGACAATGGAGGCGGCATGATCATTTTAGGTGAATTCGGACTGGCCAGCATAGCCCTACTTGGACTTTGGATCTACGCGATCTTCGATGTCATTGCGACACCGGATGGCGCGACGCGCAGCCTCCCAAAGATGATGTGGCTCATGGTCGTGATCTTCCTGCCCGATATCGGTTCGATCGCTTGGTTGCTGCTTGGACGACCAGCGACGAAGTCGTTCCGGTTGGGCACTGAGCGCCCCTCCGAGACGGGCGGTGCGCACCATCGCGAACGGATCAATCAGGAGCTCTCCCGCAGCGAAGTACTGAACGAACGTCTCGCACAATGGGAGCGTGAGAACGAGGAACGACTGGCGGCGTCGAAACACGCCGAGCACCTCGATGCCCGGGAGTCGGAGCTCACAAAGCGTGAGCTCGAGGCCAAGCAGCGCGAGCTCGCCGACTGGGAGGCACGACTGCACGCACGAGAGCAGTCCCTCAGCGGCGAACCCGACAAACCCTGAGCAACCCTGAGCAACCCTGAGCAACCCGCACATCAACTAGTATCGTCACTGTGACGAAACTAGGGAGTGAAGAGGGGCAGGGTGAGCCAGGACCCCGAACGGCGTGTCGTTGGTGCCGCCGACCGGTTGTCCAGCCGGCGGTCGGGCGGCCCCGGGAGTTCTGCAAGCGGTCCTGCAGGCAGCGCGACTTCGAGGCCCGTCAGCGAGCGGCCAGCCACGGGCTCGACGAGTCGGCGCTCATCGTTGCCCGCCGAGAGCTCGACAATCTGCGTGACGAGCTGTACGTGCTGAGCTGCGCGGTGCAGGACGTCGAACGGGACCTGGCGGATGCTCCGACGGCGAACGACTTCCGGGACGCGGTGCGCTGGCTTCTCGATGCGGCCCGACCGCTGGTCGCGACCGGCAGCCACTTCCCCGGGCTCGATCGCGAACGCCCATAATGATAGTTATGTAAAGTTGCGGTTCGGCGAACAGCTGGCTGACCTCGGCACGCCGCAGGCGCCGCTCCCCCGGGTCAGCCGCTTGCGGTGCTCGACCCGGGGCGTCGGCCTACGGAACTTTTCTGACCCCGACAACTTGTCGAGGTCGCGCACGCAGAAGCCGTGGTGGGCCCACTCCTCGTTGACAACCGTGCCGAGGGATTGCCGCACCCGGCGGCCGCGGGCGTACGGGGGCAACCTGTCGTCGTCGGGCACGGGCGCGGTCTGTGCGAGCTGCTCGGGTGTGACCTCGGCGAGCCACGGCTCGATCTCTACTGCCTGTCGGTCGCGTGCGCCGAGCACCTCGGCCAGAGTCGGACGGGCGGAAGGGTTGAGATCAGGCACAAGCGGCGGCCCCAAACCCATGGCCGCAGAACGGATCGCTCAAACCAAGCACACAACGCCGGAACCACGAGTCATGCACGAACACGAGTCGACGGTCGTGGCCCAAGTCGTCGCGCAACTGCCGCCATCCCTCCCGCAGATCGGCTGGGTCGTCGGACCGGATCAGCAGCCGCACCGGATCGGCGGTCGAGTTCTGCCTCGACGTACGCCATGACCTCGACCCCGTTTACGACCAGATTGGTGACCAGACCGTCGATCTCGGCATCCTCCATAACTACGCCGACAAACCGCACTCTGCTCAGGTCGCACCCGCGGAACTCCGCTCCCGCGAGGTCCTCATCGTCGAAGCGTCGCATGCGGGCAGTCTAATTTGGGACGGGCCCTGGTGGTTCGGTTGCGGCGTGCCGGGCATGTTCGCAGGAGGCGCACCTCCGGTTCGAAGGCGGCGTTCGTCCGGGCAGTTCGGTCCGGTCAGATCTTCTTTCGCGAAACACTCCTCTTTCCGATCGAGTTCGAGGCGCCCGGCGATGTTGGGGCATCCGTTGCCAAGGTCTGCGAGCTCTTCGTAGCCGCGAAGTGGACTTCGGCGATCAGGCGAGTCCAGGAGGCGTACGCCCTCGAGGGATCAGCCCGCGTCGGACACCGGCCAGAACCTCGGGTTTCCCTTGACCGTGGCCACGATCTTGACGGTTGCCTGCGCTGTCGTACCGCCGATGCGTGGGTAGGCCGTTGAGCAGTCGAGCGAGAACTCGGTGGCGCTGACCGGCGACTGGTACAGGCGTAGTCCATGTCGTGCGTCCGCCGGAGCGCAGCCGGGAAAATCGTCGAATACCGGCATAACGAAGCTGGTGGGGTCGCCGGCAAAGATCCGCTGGACACAGTCCTTCACGGTCGACGCGGTATAAGTGCCGGGGACGGAGCCGTACCACGCGTAGAGGTACTTGCGGCCGGTGTTGGTTTGGAGGAACGCAACCCCATCGTTCGGGCCAACGGTGGGCTTGCCGGTCCCGGAGCTCTCCGTGTGGAAGCAGGTGTCGTCGGTCGTGTGGGTCGCGGTGGCCAACGCACTCGTGGGAGCCCAAGTGATGGCGCGCTGGATCGATTTGGGGATGGCGTCGATCCGGTAGTCGCCGGCGAGCTTGAACGTGTCGACGAGACCGTCCGAAACGACCCTTACGTCGAGCGCCATGGTGACGATCACCGGTCCGCTGGACACGGGGGCCACGGCCTTCTTCTTCACGGGCTTCGCCTTCGCGTGCGCCGGCGACGCAAGCAGGCCGCCGCTGGCGCCAAGGAAAAGCAGAACGGCGGCACCGACTCGAACGGATGAACCTCGGAAATTGTGCATGCGCGATTCTCGATGCCACCCGACCGCACCGCCACGGGGGGAAACACCAGTTCACGCAATTCCCGCAACGCATCGCGGCGCGTTTTGCTGGGTCAGGTCAGGTCGTGATCTGGATCGGCACGCCCAGCGGCAACGTCTTTGCCAGCTTGGTGATCGCCACATTGCTCAGTCGAATGCAACCGCTACTTGCAGCAGTGCCCAGAAGAGCAGGTTTGTTCGTGCCGTGAAGGCCGAGTCGGCCGTCGCCGCCGGCGAAGTCGAACACGCTCTCGGAGAAGCCCGAGAGTCCGAACGCGTAAGGGCCGTAGGCACCGTTCGGTCCGCCCTTCGGCCTGATGAGATCGACGGTATAGAACAGCCCGGTCGGGGTGGGACGGCTCGAAAGGCCGACGCCGACCTTCTCCTGCTGGATGACCCGGCCGGAGTTGCACACGGTCAGCAGCCGAGCGCCGAGCTGCAGCTTCATGAAGTACGAGTGCTGATAGGTGTGGACCTCGTTGGCCTTTATCCAGCCGGTGACGCCATTGGGGCGCTGTGGGACGTTCACATTGAGCCACGGGCCCTCGGTCTTGTTCACCGTGAACACGCCTGCGCCCTGGAACTCCGACCCGACAGCCAGGTAGAACTGCGGCTGTTTCGTGTCGTCGGGCTCCGTGTACACCTTGATCGTGGCGCCGTACTTGGTGTTTGTCATCGCGGCCACGGTCGTGTTCGTGGCTGCCGGGCAGGGATTCGCAATCGGGGCCGTGGCCTTCTTTGCCGTCGTCTTGGTTGCCGCCTCGGCCGCCGCAAGTGGGGCAAGCGAGACGACGGCAATGGCGATGGTGACCGCAGCGGCGGCAAGACTTCGGCGACGGGGCCGACCCCCGGCCGATTGTCCAGTTGTCGCTCGGGTACGTGGGCGGAACATCGGATGGGACTCCTTCGGACGGGGGAAGTCGAGGCGAGGACGGGGCGGATGTCTCCAGCCGCTTCAGGATGCGTTCCGCGCGTCGACGCGTGTCAGGCGAGGTCGGGCTCCGCACGATGAAACGGGAGCGAACGATTCGGATGGGCAGCCAGCACTGTAGGCCGTGAGAGCGCGGTCACAGCGCTTCACGCCATTCAGACACGACACTGCAGGTCAGCGACCTGAACGCAGATCGACGCTCACCCCGTGAAAGCCCCGTCGCAACTGTCAAGCAGCATTCGGATCGGGTGCATCGAGCACCCAGTCCGCGGTCGGCACGGCCAGGTCCACCGAAAGCGGGCGGTTCGACCGGTGCTCGAGGTTCAAGGAGCCGTCGCGAGCGAACGCAAGGGCCGCCTCACCCGAAACCAACTGCCGGACAGCGTCGCCCATCAGTGCACCACGCCAACCCCGCGAGAGCCGGGCATCGTCGTCACCGCGCAGGAACGAGATGAGATCCGACCTCGTGGCCAGCAGCGACGCGTCGATCTTCGCGTCCCGCGCGAGCTGGGACACCCACGCCGAAACGAGCGTCAGCGCAGGCCGCAGCCGCTTGTCGAAATCCTCGGGCTCCGGAAGCTGCAGCGCAGTGGCCGGCAGCTCCCCGGCTCGCTCGATGGCCTGGAGGATCTCGTTGCCGGCGCCGGACTTCAGGTACCGCCCGTCGATCCCCCGGGTTGCGGAAAGCTCCGCAAACGTTGCGGGCTTCGCCTGTGCGATCGACAGCACGGCGAGGTCGGGAAGCACGAAACGAACCGGCTTGTCATCCGTCTGCGCCCGTCGTTCGCGCCAGGCGCACAGCTCCTGTGCCACGAACCGGTCCTTGCCCCGCAGCACTCGTCCGTCCTTCAGGCGCCACCACGCCCGCTCGGCATAGGACTGTCCACGGGGCCGGGTGCGCAGGATCTCGGACTCCTCCTCGACCCATGCCGAGCGACCCGCCGCGTCCAACTGCTCACCGATCTCGTCGCGCATGGCCAGCAGGTAGATGACGTCGGATGCGGCGTAGGACTTCTGTGCCGTGGTCAACGGCCGCTGGGTCCAGTCGGTCAGGCGATCGCCCTTCGACAGCTTGACCTTCATGATGCGCTCAGCCAGCGTCGAGAGCGAAGGCGTCGAGAACCCGACGAAACCGGCCGCCAGCTGCGTGTCGAAGAGGCGACGCGGCACCGTGCCACAGGCGTACTCGAGCACTTCGAGGTCCTGGTCGGCGGCATGGAAGACGGCGATGACGTCGCTTTCGAGCACCCGCCGGAACGGCCCGAGATCGACGGCCAGCGGATCGATGAGGACCAGCCCCGTCGGCCAGGCGATCTGCACCAGGGCGAGCCGCGGGAAGTAGGTCCGCTCCCGCAGGAACTCGGTATCGATGGCATACGCCGGCTCGAGGAGGAGCCGCTCGATGACGCCTTCCAGACCATCGGCATCGTCGATCCACACTGCGTCCGAAGGTTCGTGGATCACGTGCTGGAACTGGCGTGGCGGCGTTGCTTCGCTCAAAACGGCACCGGATCAGTCTGCGGACCCGGTCGTCACCGGCAGATCAGCGGCAATCCAGGCCAGCGTGCCACCGAGCACGTTGCGCGCATCGATCCCCTGCTCGCGCAGGAATGTGACGGCGTTGTGACTTCGCCCGCCGGAACGGCAGATGACGTAGACCGGCTGGCCTACGGGAAGTTCGTCGACGACCGTCGGCACGCTCTGCAGGGGCACAAGTCGAGCACCGGCGACGTGGGCCTCGTCGTACTCGTCGGGCTCGCGGACGTCGATCAGCAGCGCGCCGGCAACGAGCGCTTCCGCGAGCGAACTCACGTCGACTGCGGGAACTCCGGCGTTCATGGCGCCTGACCGTAGTCGTGCGGTCGCTCCGGTGGCGAACATGGCTCACTGGGCGTTTCGGTTTCTCGCCGCCCGGAGAGAAACCGAGCCGTGCGTTCGCAAGATCGCCGGCCGGCGCAAAACCGAGCGGCTGAATCTGCGAAGCGTGGGCTCAGCGCTGCAGCCGAGCCGCGAGGTCCGCAGGGGTATCGAGGTCGGCGAAGGACGTCTCGTCCCGTACCGGCCGGTCGATGACCAAGACGTGCAGCGCTTCGTCGAGACGCCGCTGCCCCACCGCGAAAGCCGGTGCAAGGGCATCGGCGCAGCGGCGGCGGTACGCGGCGAGCAACGGTTGACTTCGGCCGTCAACAGTCGGCACGACAGCGTCCAGCTTTTCGTCGCCCGCCAGTGCGCGTGCCAGTTCGTGCACGATGTCCGGGTCGATGTCGGGGAGGTCACAAGCGGCGACCACGGCAAGTTCGGTCGCGATCAGTGAGAGACCGGTGATCAGTCCACCGAGCGGTCCTTCACCGGGCCAGCGATCGGCTTCGAAGCGCGCCCCGGCGGCGTCGGCGGCACCGGGGTCACCGCCGACGACGAGCACGTCGTCGGCGCCCGCAGCGCGCAGCGCTCGCACAACACGCGTGAGCAGAGGCGTGTCGTCAACCACGAGGGTCGCCTTGTCCGCACCCATACGCCGGCTTGCTCCCCCGGCGAGGACGACGCCGCTGAACTCCATCCCTCGACCTCAGGCCTGCGGCGGACGGAGCGCGGCGAGTACGACGTCATGCAGCACCCCGTTGGTGCTCAGCGCACTGCCGCCGCTCGCTCGTGCGATCCCATCGAGATCGGTGAACCGGCCGCCCGCCTCCTCGACAATGATCTGGACGGCGGCCAGATCCCACAGCGACACGATCGCCTCGGCAGCGATGTCGATGGCTCCTTCTGCAACGAGCATGTGCTGCCAGAAGTCGCCGAATGCTCGCTGCCGCGAGACCGAGTTCCGCAGCGCGTCGATTGCGTCGCGGCGACCGGTCGCGGCCCACGGCCCTTCGCTGTACGAAAGATATGCGAGCGTAGGATCAGCGATGGCCGAGACGTGGATCGGACGGCCGTCGGCGAACGCGCCGAGCCCACGTGCGGCCCACCAGCGCATGCCCATCGCCGGTGCGCTCACCACGCCGAGGTCGAGCACACCATTGGTCTCCCGGGCGATGAGCGTCGCCCACATCGGCACCCCGCGCACGTAGTTGGCCGTCCCGTCGATCGGGTCAAGGATCCACTGGGAACCCGACATCGAGGCGGTGGTGGCGTGCTCTTCGCCGAGCACACCGTCGTCGGGCCGAGCTTCGAGCAGGCCCGCACGGATCGCCGACTCGGTGTCGCGGTCGGCGATCGTCACCTCGCTGCGATCGGCCTTCGACTCGATGACGAGCCCGCGCGAACGGAAGTGACGCATCGCGATCGCATCGGCGCGATCAGCCAGGCTGAGCGCCAGCGCGAGGTGGTCGGCAACGGTATGGGGGTCCGTGCTCATTGCCGTGACTCTGTGAAACGGTTCGAGGTGGAACGGTTCGAGGTGGAACGGTTCGTGTAGGGACTACTTGCGAGGTTTTCGATGAGGTCGGGGTCGAGGTTGCCACCGCAGAACAGCGTCATCACGGTGCAGCCGGCGACGTCGACACGACCCGACAGCAGCGCCGCCGTGGTGAGCGCACCGGTCGGTTCGACCACCTGCTTCATGCGGGTCATCACGAATCGCATCGCATCGACGATCTCGGCCTCGTCGACGGTCACGATCTCGTCGACAAGCGCTCGCATGATCGGAAATGTACGTGCACCTACGGCTCTTGTGGCGACACCGTCGGCCAGTGTGACTGGCTGCTCGATCGTCACGATCCGACCGGCGGCGAGCGATTGTCGGGCGTCGTCGGCCGAGGCGGGTTCGACCCCGATCACCCGCACCCCCGGGCGCAGCGCCTTCAGCGCGATGGCCACTCCCGAGATCAGGCCGCCACCGCCCACGGGCACGAGGGCGACGCCGATGTCGGGGAGATCGGCGGCGATCTCGAGCCCCACGGTCCCCTGGCCGGCGATGACCCGATCGTCGTTGAACGGCGGCACCACGACGCTCCCCCGCTCGACCGCGACCTCGGCCGCGATCGCTTCACGATCCTGCGTGAGCCGGTCGTACTCGACGATGCGGGCACCATATGCGCGCGTAGCATCCTTCTTCACTCGAGGCGCGTCGAGCGGCATCACGATCGTTGCGTCGATACCCACGATCCGTGCCGCCAGCGCAACACCCTGCGCGTGATTTCCCGACGAGAAGGCCACCACTCCCCTGCTGCGCTCGTCTTCGGTCAGCTGCAAGAGGCGGTTCAGCGCACCCCGGATCTTGAACGAGCCGCTGCGCTGCAGGTGTTCGGCCTTCGCATGGACCCGCGCACCGACGGCAACGTCGAGCGCCTGACAGGTGAGCAACGGCGTGCGGTGCACGTGGCTGCGGATGCGCTCGGCGGCGGCCTCGATATCCGCGAGAGTGACCGACAACCCCGCCGCTCGCAGGAGGTCAGTCGGCATCGGGGCGGCGGGACCAGTCCGGGTCGAGTTGGGCCAGGAACAGCGCACAGCGCTCCTCCTCGTCATGCTCGGCGATCTCGCGCGCGCTGGCCCGCAAGCCGTCGAGGGCGCGCAGGAAACCACGGTTCGACCCATGGCGCCAACGGACATAGCCCGAGCCCCGCCAGCCTGAAGCGCGCAGCCGGTCGAGGCCCCGGTGGTAGCCGACCCGGAACGCCGCGTAGCGTTCGATCGGATCGCGACCGAGCCGTCCGATTTGGGCCCAACCGTCGAGGAAACGCGGCCATCTGGCGAGGACGATCGCCACCGCGGCACGGCGCTCGTCGATGTCGACGACCGCCAGAGCCGCAGCCAGAGCGGCGAGCGCTTCCGGCGGTTCGTTGTCGATCACGGTCTCAGGGAGACCAGTGGTGAAGGAGACGGGTCGATCGGCCATGGAATGATCGTGCCACGCGGACAGGTTGTGGCTGTTGTCACAGGCGTCGGGCATCGGTCCGCGACGTTTTCCTTCACCGAGGAGCCCTTTGTGGAAACGAGCACCGCCGCCGCCCCATCGACTACCGACGCACCGGTCGGCTACGACGTCGACTTCTACTTCGATCCGGTCTGCCCGTGGGCCTGGCTCACGTCGAGATGGGTGGCGGAAGTCGAGCGGATGAACGGCCTGCGGGTGAACTGGACGTTCATCGCGCTGCGCATCCTCAACGAGCACAGGGACTACGGCACCGAGTTCCCGAAGGGGTATCCGGAAGGGCACGGACGGGGTTTGCGCCTCCTCCGGGTAGCCGCTGCGGTGCGCCACGCCGTAGGACCCGAGCCGATGGGGGCGCTGTACACGGCCTACGGGAATCGCATCCACGTCGAAGGTGATCCGAAATCGCTCGACAGCGTGGACGGGATCGCTGCGATGTTGACGGCACTCGGCCTGCCGTCGGAGCTCGCCGCCGCGGCCGACGACGAGCGCTTCGACGAGGAGCTGCGAGCGAGCACCAACGCCGCGTTGGCCCGCACCGGCAAGGACGTCGGCACGCCCATCCTGACGTTCGGCCCGCCCGACGGCCCCTCGATCTTCGGGCCGGTCATCAGCCGAGCGCCGAAGGGCCAGGCCGCGGTCGACCTCTGGGATCACGTCACCGCCCTCGCCGCCAACCCTGACTTCGCCGAGCTCAAACGCCAGATCCGTCAGCGACCTGTCTTCGACTGATTCCTCGACTGATTCCTTGGGCGATCGGGCCCGGCCGGGTCGTCGGGCCGGTACATTTCCGCATCGTGACCACCGATGCCGGTACAACGCCCCCGGCCGGATCGGATCACCCCGCCGCCCACCGGGTCGCTGACCTTCTCGACTCGGACCGGCCCGCCGCGGGCCCCACGGAGCCGACCCGTACCGAGCCCTCGGTCGTAGTCGTCGCACCGAAGATCCGCCAACCGCTGAACCCCGCCTACGCCATCCTGTTCGGCGCGCTCGCTGGAGGTGGCGAACGCGAAGCTGGCCGGCCTCACGAGCTCCACGGTCATCACGGCCGCCCCGCCCGCGCCGCTGCCGTCGATCTTGGTCATCCTGCCGACCCTCGATCCTGCGCTCACGACGGCAGTCCCACCCACGAACGCTCCGACCACCGCTCCCGCAACTGCGCCGCCGATTGTTCCGACCACCCTCAAAGCCATCGCCACCGCAGTTCCCGTCGCTGTTTCGGGTGGATCGACACCCAATCTGCTTCGACGACTCTTGCGGCATCGACAGCAACGACCACCACCATCGCCGGCGCCGCGACGCCGGGCACCGGAACCCCGACTTCACACCCGTGACGCGCCCGCTTTGGCGCGCACGAGCTGCGAAGTAGCCGCACCCTCAACCTCTGGAGGCATCACATGTCGACAACCACCTCACCGGACGCACTCACGGACCCATGTTCGGTCCTCGGGCGCCTCACCTCCGCCATCGAGGACGGCGACTTCGCCGCAGCCGAGGCCTGCTACCACCCTGACGTCGTGGTCTGGCACAACCACGACCGTCAGACCCAGACTCGCGCCGAGAACCTGGCAACACTGCGCCAGTTCGTCGGGGCAACGACCGCACGTCGCTACACCGAGATCCGGCGTCAGCGGATCGACGGTGCGGACGCGAGCAAAGGCGTCGTCGAGCAGCACGTCCTGGTGGCGACACTGCACGACGGCCGGGTGATCGAGCTCGCCGCATGCCTCATCTGCGATGTCGTCGACGGGCGGATAACCCGGCTTGATGAGTACTTCGACGCCGCCGCGATGCGGCCCCGATCATCTACTCCGTGAGACCGGCCGAATGGAGCGGGAGCCGAGCACCTCACTAGGTTGAGCGCGTCCGGACTGGTCACCACCGCTCCGTCAAAGCCCACTTTTCCGTCAGGGGAACGTTATGTCGAAGATCGCCGTACTTGCCAAGATCACCACCGTCGAGGGGAAGCGCGACGAGGTCGCTGCACTCTTCGCGGCACACGTCCAATCGGTCGAAGCCGAGGCGGGGACCGAGGTGTACGCCATGCATGTCGCCGCTGCGGATGAGGTCACGATCTGGTTCTACGAGATCTATACGGACAAGGCCGCGATCGACGCGCACGGTGGCAGCGAGGCCATGAAGGCCCTCAACCCGAAGCTCAAGGGCTTGCTGGCCGGGCGGCCTGAGCTCACCATGCTCACACCGGTCGCGGCCAAGGGCCTCTGACACCCACAACCCGCTCGGGAGCGATACGAACATCTCCGACGGGTTGCTGCAGAGAACAGTTTTCGGACTGCCTCCGTACACCTCCATGTCGATCGGACTGCCGCCAGGTCCGACACGGTGCGGGCACGCGCCCGTACGATGGAAGCGAGCGCGATGACCGACCAGCCCCACAGCCCCCACAGCGATGCCCCCGATGGCTGGGACGCGGAGCTCGAAGCGCTCGTCCAGGCGGCGCTCGCAGGCGAGCTGGATGACGGCGGGAGCAGCACCGTGACGGTCGACGCCGCGCTCCTCCGTCGAACGGCCGGGCTTGTGGCCAGCGCCTCTACGACCGCCGATCCGCCCAGCCCCCCCGCATCACTTCGCAGCAGCGTGCTCGAGGCGATCCGGTCCGATTCCGCACACCGGACCAATCGGGGGACAGACCTCCAAAGCGATCGGGCCATGGCCGTGGCCGAGCCGATCCCGCTCGAGAGCCGGCGCCGGTGGCGGGGCCGACGTCCCTTCG
>JAYUDQ010000737.1:0-3195 GCA_043739745.1 Acidimicrobiia bacterium
CCGGCTGTCGCGTGAGCTCGGCGAGATCCTTGCCATGCAGGTCATGTCGCGGATGAACGAGCCGGCCATGGTGACCCGCAGGCTCGACGGATACGTCCAGGATCCTGCGTCGCAGATGGTCGGCGAGTTCCTCGGTGCACGCGCCGGCGAGCGGGTGCTCGACCTGTGTGCGGCCCCTGGTGGAAAGGCCACGGCGGTGGCCCAGACCGGCGCCGAGGTCGTTGCCCTGGACGTCCACCCCCACCGCGTCCGCCTCATCGCCGAGAACGTGCGCGCCCTCGGGCTGCGGGACCGCGTGTTCCCGGTCGTTGCCGATGCCACCGCACCGCCTTTCGTCGGCGGTGGTTTCGAGCGGGTGCTCGTCGATGCACCTTGCTCGGGTCTGGGGTCGCTGCGGCGGCGGGCCGATGCGCGTTGGCGCATCACCGAGGCCGACATCGCCGGTCTTGTGGTGCTGCAGCGAGCCTTGCTGCGAGCCGCGGCCGATCAGGTCTGCATCGGGGGCTGGATCGTCTACAGCGCCTGCACGCTGACGGCCGAGGAGTCGACGGGCATCGACAACTGGGTCGCGTCGTCGCTTCCGCAGCTCGAGATCGGACCGCGTCCAGTAGGCGACGGATGGGAACCACTGGGTCGGGGTTCGCGTCTGCTGCCGGGCGACACCGACGGCATGGTTGCCTTCACGTACCGACGCGTCGAATGACCGCAGCCACCGAATAGCCCGAAGTCCCGCCCACCTGCCTCGCCAACCGACGACGTCTCGCGGCACAATGCGACGGTGACCGCCAACACTGAATCCGCGACCCTCCTCGATGTCACGGGAGGCGTCGCCACCCTGACCCTGAACCGACCGGCGAATCGCAACGCGCTCTCGGTCGACTTGGTGGAAAGCCTCGCCTCGAACCTCGACAAGGCCATCGCAGATACGGCAGCGAAGGTGATCGTGCTGACCGGCACCGGCACCGTGTTCTGCGCCGGCGCGGATCTCAAGGAACGGCGCACCGTCAGCACGACGGGGGCCGATGACGACCTGCCGCTGTTCGTGCGCATCTTCCAGCGGATCGGGGCGGCCCCGAAGCCCGTCATCGCCAAGCTCAACGGCAGTGCGCTCGCGGGTGGCCTCGGCCTGGCCTGCGCATGCGACTTCGCCATCGCCCCGAGGCGGGCCATGTTCGGCTTCACCGAAGTTCGCATCGGAGCCGCGCCGGCCATCATCAGCGTGATCTGCCTCCCGAAGCTGCGGGCGTCCGATGCTGCCGAGCTGTTCCTCACCGGCGAGCGGATCGATGCCGACGAGGCCGCTCGGGTCGGGCTCATCACCCGTGCGGTCGATGACGATCAACTCGATGTGGCCGTCGATGTGCTCGTGGCCAAATTGTTGTTGGGGGGTCCGAAGGCGATGGCCGCATCGAAGGAGCTGCTGCGCCGGGTGCCGGGGTTCGGGTCGCAGGAAGAGGCGTTCCGATGGACCGCGAAGCTGTCGGCCGAGCTGTTCGCCGACGACGAGGCGATCGAGGGCATGACCGCGTTCGCCGAGAAGCGTCCGCCGTCCTGGGTGAGCGGCTGAAGCCCGTCAGGCGATATGTCGGGCGAGCATGGACTTGCCCCTGGCGAGCCCCTTGAGCGCGGTCAGGTCGACTTCGGTGAGGCTGGGTAGGACGAGGTCGACGTGGCCGAAGTCCTGCGACTCGGTGACCTCATTCGGCACGGCCACGCAGGTCATACCCGCAGCGACAGCGGCGAGCGAGCCGTTGTGGCTGTCTTCGAACGCCGCGCAGCGGGCCGGTTCGGCCCCCAGGCGGCGAGCCGCTTCGAGGTACAGGTCGGGCGCCGGCTTTGCCCTCGCCACATGCTCTCTGCACACGACGGCCTCGAAGCGATCGAGCAGGTGCAGCTGTTCCAGGAGCGGCTCGACCCAGAGGACGGGCGAGCTGGAGGCAACACCCAAGGCGATGTTGTACGCGTCGGCGAGGTCCAACAGGGCCACGACGCCCGGGTTCGGTTCGAGGGTCGCAAGGCGGGAATGGTTGTGCCGGTCGAACGCGGCCATCGCCTCGGCCTCGTCGACCTCGCGGCCGATCGCCTGCTCGAGCCATGGCACCCAGAAGTTCGCCGGGCCCGCCAGACCGATCTGCTGCAACCATCGGTCCATCGGCAACTCGGCGCCATGGCTGGCGAACAGCTTGCGCCCGGCTTCAGCGAGGGCGCCCTCGGTGTCGCAGATGAGCCCGTCGAAGTCGAGGATGAACGCATCGATCATCCGGTTCTGTCGGCGCATACGGGTCATCGGTTGACGTCGAGCAGCAACTTTCCGGTGACCTTCCGCTCGAGGATGCGGGCATGCGCATCGCCGGCGCGGTCGAGGGGCAGGACCTCGTCGATGGTCATCGCGAGGTGCTTCGCAACGACTGCGGCGAACAGTTGCGCGTACGCGGCGGACGGATCGGGCTCACGGAGCCCGGTGTAGCCGAGAAGCGTGACGCCCTTGCGGTAGAGCACGCGCATGTCGATGTTCGCTTCGGTGTCGGCAGACGTGCCGTAGGTGACGTAGCGGCCGTCGTTCGCCAGCGCCTCGATGCCGGCACGCACGAACGTGCCGCCGAGGCCGTCGATGATCACGGTGGGCTGGATTCCTGCCAGTGCGGCGGCCAGCTCGCTGCCGTTCGCGGCGACGACTGCGGTGCCGACGAGCTTCTCGATCGCCTTCGCCTTGTCGCGGTTCGAGGTCTGGCCGAGAACCGTGGCGCCGGTCGCCTTCGCCAGCTGGAGCGCGAGCGATCCAACGCCGCCGGTCGCACCCGTGACCAGCACGGTGTCGGCCGCCGTCACGGTGCCTCGGTCGTGGACGCATCGCCATGCCGTCAGTCCGGCCACACCCATCGATGCTGCCTGCTGGAGATCGATGCCGGCCGGTACCTCGACCAGCGTGCCCGGAGGAACCGCGAGGTGTTGGGCATACGTGCCGGGCCGACCGATCCCGAGGCCGCTGCCACGCACGAGGAATACCTTCTCGCCGATGCGCCCGATCCCTTCGACGCCGGGGATGTGGGGGAGCGCGGTGACGGCTGCGAAGTTGCCGTTGCAGGTCCACACATCGAGCGGGTTGACCGCGGCGTAGACGATGTCGACGACAACATCGCCATCGGCGGGCTCTGGCTCGGCGACCTCCTCGAGCGTCAGTGGGCCGCCGAAGGC
>JAYUDQ010000738.1:0-8187 GCA_043739745.1 Acidimicrobiia bacterium
CGGGCGAGTGAACGTCCGACCCCCACGCGACGGTGGTCGGGTCCGACCACGAGCCGGATCTCGGCCACATGCCGGCTCCACGCGATGCCCGGCAACACGGCCAGGTATCCCGCAATCGCGCCGTCGACAAGTGCGATCGAGCGGTGCGGATCCACATCGGTGGTCCACGCCTCGATGACACCGGGAGCCGACACGTCCTCGCGGAAGAACGTGCGATCGCCTTCGGGCACGGAGTCGAAGAATGCCCGGACAGCAAGCACATCACCCGCCCCGATCGGCCGGACCTCCACCTGTGCGAGGCCCGAACTCATGCCGGATCGCTCTGACGCTCGAGCCAGTCCGCCATCGCCGGCACGTTGCGCCGCAGCGCCGTACGACCGACGATCAGGCCGACATGCCCGGCCGGGAGTCGCAGGTCCTCGACCTCGACGGAGCCGACCAGTTGGGAAAGCGGGCCGGTCGATGCAGGGGGCACGATGTGATCCTTCTCGCCGACGATGTTGAGGAACGGCACGGTGATGTCGGCCAGGTCGACGGTCCGACCCCCGAGTGGAACCTTGCCCGTAGCGAGCAGATTCTGACGCCCGAACAGGTCGGACAACTGGCGGAAGCAGTCGCCGGGGAACGGGATGTGGTCACGCGACCACTGCGTCATGATCTGGTGCGCGGAGAGGAAATCGTCGTTCCAGAGGTTCTGCCAAAGGTTCACATATCCGGTGATGTCACCCGTCGGCTGCAGGAGACGGAACGAGTTGAGCATCAGCTCGGGTGGCACGTTGCCGGTGGCGTCGATGACGTCGTCGGGCTCGACCCGACCGCCGCCCATCAGGCTCGTCATCGGTCCCATCTGCGTGAAGTCGATGGGTGTGGCCATCACCGCCAAGCTGCGGACCGGGTCGTCGGGATGGCCGGCGAGGTAGAGCAGCGAGAGCAGGCCGCCGAAGCAGTAACCGAAAAGATTCAGCTCGTCGTGGCCGGTGATGTCGAGGACCTCGTCGACGATGCGCGGCAGGTAGTCATCGACGTAGGTCTCGAGGGTGTTGTGGGCCTCCAACTCGTCGGGGATGCCCCAGTCGACGAGGAACACGTCGAAGCCGCGGTTCAGCATCGTCTCCACGAAGCTGTTGCCGGGCGCGAGGTCGAACACGTAACTGCGCGACACCAGGCTATGCACGAACAGCAGCGGCGGACCGAGCGTCCGACGGTCGCTTTGGTAGCGCCAAAGTTCGACCTTCTCGGACTGCCACACCACGTCCTTCGGCGTCGTCGCCATCACCGGACGGCCGACTCCTGCGAGGTGTTTCAGACCGTTGCGGGCCCGCAGCACATTGCGTTCCGCGTCACGTCTTACGCGAGCGAGGAGCTCGTTTGGGGCGAGTACTTGTGGCATCAGTTGTCACCTCCCCCAATGGGCGAAGCGCCCTGCCGACAGCTTGCGCCTCGATCTGCGACGACAGCGAGCGCACCTGCGCCTTGAGCTGGCCGATCTCGTTGAGGAGGCGGGTGACGTCGGTGCCGGCGGGGAGGTTGAGCAGGTGCAGCACCCGTCTCGTGTTGCGGGCCGCCTGCTTCGCGATGCGGCGCTGCATCTGCGCGGCCAACCCCGTGGCAACGGCGAACTGCTCGCTGCGGATGATCGTGTCGAGGCGGGGAGTGACCTCACGCTCGATCGAGTCGAACGTCTGGCGCCACTTCGGCGGCAGGTTCGGCGCCACCGACTTGCTGGGTTCCGGCGTTCCTGCAGCCATCCGGTGCCCTCCCGATCTCTTGCGTCTCTGCCACGGCGTATGCCAGGCGGTTGCGCGGAGCGTATGGCATCCGGCCGGACGCCGCCCACATACCCTGACCGTGAACATCTGCCACGACTTTGGCGGTAGTCAGCCGCTCGTTACAGTCGGCAGGTGACTTCTTCCGCCTGCGCCAGGATCGCCGGTGCCTTCGAGCATCCGCTGCGCCACATCCCCGACCGCACGCTTCCCCAGATCCACGCCGAGGTGGCCTTCGGCGCGCTCCGCGACGCCGGCCTCACGACGAGAGACGTCGATGCGTACTTCTGCGCCGGCGACGCACCCGGCTTCGGCGCCCTCTCGATGGCGGACTACCTGGGCATAGCGCCCCGCTACACCGACACGACCGAGACAGGCGGTTCGTCCTACCTCGGGCACGTAGGGCATGCCGCCGCCGCCATTGCTGCCGGGAAGTGCCACGTGGCGCTCATCACGCTGGCCGGCAAGCCCAGGACGGGGGGCGCGCAGCCCGGCGGCAGCGGCAACTTCTCCGACGCCCCCGAATCCAACTTCGAGAACCACTGGGGCGGCTCCGTCCCCGGCTACTACGCGCTGGCCGCAGCCCGACATATGTACGAGTTCGGCACCACCAGCGCCCAACTCGCGGCGATCAAGGTCGCCGCGTCGAAGCACGCTTCGCACAACCCGAACGCGTTCCTGCAGACCGAGGTGACGGTCGAGGAGGTGCTCGCGTCGCCGATGGTGGCCGACCCGTTGCATCGTCTCGACTGCTGCGTCATCACCGACGGCGGCGGTGCCATCGTCGTGGTGAGTCCCGAAGTCGCACGTACGCTTACGAAACCGGAACGGGCGGTCGCGGTGCTCGGGTCCGGTGAGGCGGTGAAGCATACGGACAATGGCCGCATCGACCTCACCTACACCGGTGCCGTGTGGTCGGGGCCCAAGGCATTCGGGGAGGCCGGCCTCACACCGAAGGACATCCAATACGTGTCGATCTACGACAGCTTCACCATCACCGTGCTGCAGACACTCGAAGACCTCGGCTTCTGCGAGAAGGGCAAGGGCGGCGGGTTCGTCGGGTCGGGTGCGCTCGAGGCACCGAACGGCGTGCTGCCGTTCAATACCGACGGCGGTGGACTGTGCAACAACCATCCCGGCAATCGAGGGGGCATGACGAAGATCATCGAGGCTGTCCGCCAGGTGCGCGGCGAAGCGCATCCAGCGGTCCAGGTGCCGAACTGCGAGCTGGCCCTCGCCCACGGCACCGGCGGAAGCCTTGCCACCCGCTCGGGCGCGGCAACGCTGATCCTCGGGAGGGCGTGATGCTCCCCACCCGCCAGATCCACCCGAACCTCGAGAGCGCCGAATTCTGGGCAGGCACCGTCGAAGGACGATTCATCCTCCGCCGCTGCAACGACTGCGAGGCGGTCATCTGGTATCCCCGCGCCCATTGCCCGGCGTGCATGTCGACGAACATCTCGTCGTTCGACAGCAGCGGCAACGGCATCGTCTACAGCTTCTCGATCACCCGTAAGGGCGGCGGCGCATGGCGCGACTCGGGCCCTTATGTCGTTGCGTACGTCGAGCTGGATGAAGGCCCACGCGTGCTCACCAACATCGTGGGGTGCCCGGTCGACGACGTCTTCATCGGCCAGCCCGTACGGGTCGTGTTCGAAGAGCCGATCGACGGCACGGCGGTCTACCGCTTCACGCCTCGCTTGCCCACTACGGAGGAACAACCATGAGCCTTGCCATCGCTGTCGACCACGTCTCGTTCATGGCCGACGATCTGGACGAATCGATGAAGTTCTACGTCGACCTGCTCGGCTGTGAGCCCGTTCCTCGGCCCGACTTCGGGTTCCGCGGCGCATGGCTGCAGCTCGGCGCGGCGCAGGTGCACCTCCTCGAACGCAACCGACCCGGCCCGCACGACGGCAAGGGTCCGAGCGGCTTCGCCAACCACGTCGCGTTCAGCGTGGGCGACTACGACGCGACGCTGACGCAGCTCCGGGCCGTTGGCCTGGAGGTCCGCGAGGGTGGGAACGGGATTCGCCAGATGTTCGTCCACGATCCGGCAGGAAACGTGATCGAGCTCATCGAGCGGCGACCCGCCGACGTCCCTGCGTAGGCCCAGTGTCCGGGCCGACTGCGCACGATCTCGCGGTCCGCTGGGCCGAGCGGCTGGCCGGCTGGGGCATCCCCGACCACGTCATCGCTGCAGCCCCGGAGTCGCCATGGTTCCACGATCCGGCGACGTTCGCGGTGGACGACGCCATGCCGACGGACACGCCGTCGTACCGGGCGGCCCGTTCCGCTCTCGGTGACGGCGGCACGGTGATCGACGTCGGGGTGGGCGGCGGCCGCTCGAGCCTCGGCCTGGCACCGGCAGCGACGCACGTCACCGGGGTTGACTCGAGCGAGGCGATGCTCGAGCGCTTCGATGCAGCCGCCACTTCACGCGGAGTCGCCCACCGGCTGGTTCGTGGTACCTGGCCGTCGGCTGCGTCCGCGGCCGGGGTCGCCGACGTCGTGATCTGCCATCACGTCCTGTACAACGCGTCCGACATCCTCGACTTCATACGAGCACTTACGGAATCGGCGCGTCGCCGCGTCGTGGTCGAGCTGACGGAGAACCATCCGCAGTCCCGCATGAACGACGCGTGGCTCCGCTTCCACGGACTCCGTCGGCCAGATGGACCGACGGCCGAAGATGCGGTTGATCTCGTCCGATCTCTCGGAATGGACGTCGCGGTGGAACGCAGCGCTCGATCCTTCGGGACAGCCGCGCTCGATCCGGCGACGCAGGCACCGTTGGTGCGCCGCAGCCTGTGTCTGTCACCGGCCGACGACGATGCCGTTGCCGCGTTCCTCGCCGAGCACCCGCTCCCGTTCCGGCGCCCGGTCGTCACGCTCTTCTGGCCGGGCGCAGCCGGCCGCTGACAGAACTGCCTTGGCGGTTTCAGCTCCAGATGGTCACATGCACCGGCGGCCGGAAGCGCGTCACGGGCACGCTCCCGTCCACCCGGTGCATGGCCTGCATGGCGTCCGGCGTGGTGAGGAATCGCCGGAATCGGCCGACGATCGCGGGCCGACGATCGTCCGCTCTCGACGTCACGTGCCACAGCAGGCTGAGCGGGGTGTCGGCCACACCGAGCCGCACCAGATCGCCCTTGTCCACATCAGTCGCGACGAGGTGATCGACGGCCGGCGCGATCCCATCACCCCTCGCCGCGGCCGCATACGCAGCAGCAGCGTTGGGAAAGACGTGCACGCGGTCAGTGGGGACCTGCAGGCGCAGGATGATCTTGCCGATGTCGCTCGCGGAATCGGCACCACTCGGGTCGACCAGCCAGTCCTGCGCAGAAAGGACGACCGGTGCGACACCCACGCGACCAGCCAGGGCATGGCCGGGAGCGGCGACGAACACCAGCCGATAGCGCAGCAATGCCTCCGAGTCGAGTGGCACGTCCTCACTGGAGGAGATGCGCGGCCCGAGGGCAACGTCGGCAAGACGCTCGTGGAGCAAGGCTTCGATCTCCTCCGTCGACGAGACTCCGAGGGTCAGCTCGACCTTCCCGGCGCGAGCGGTGAAGGCCAGCAGCAGCGATGGCGCGATCGATTCGGCGATCATGCTCGTGGCCACCACGCGCAACAGCTCGGGTGCACCGTGCGAATGGCGGACGGCAGCTTCGGCCTCGTTGGCCAATGTGACCATCTGTGAAGCGATCCCGACCACCCGCCGGCCGGCATCCGTCAGCTCCATGCCCGAACCGGTTCCCGAACCGCTCTTGATCAGCAGCGGGTCACCGAGATGCATCCGCAGCGCGGCGAGAGCCTGCGACACCGCCGGCTCACTCACACCGAGCGCCGTGGCCGTGGCCTTGACCGACCCGAGGCGAGCGACGAGGACGAACACCTTGAGCTGCGCAAGCGTCACGGGACGATCGTACGACCGCATTCCGCCCGGCGAACGACGCGACCTAAGGGAAGGGTTAGGGCGACGTTGACGTGACCTGTGCCACAGCGCACCATCCACTCGACCGGCTGCCCATGCCGGTCGCCCTGGGAGGGTTCCGTGCAGACACCACCCCCGTTCGAATACGAGCGTGCCGGCAGCGTGGCCGATGCGGTCGCATTGCTGGAACGCCTCGGCCCGGAGGCCCGCATCGTCGCAGGCGGCCACAGCCTGTTGCCGATGATGAAGCTGCGCCTGGCCCGGCCCGAGCATCTGATCGACATCAACGATGTCAGCGAGCTGTTCTACCTGAAGGTCGAGGACAATGCGCTCCGCATCGGGGCGATGACCCGCCACGCCGACCTGCTCGCGTCGGCCGTGGTCGGTGAGCACTTCAAGATCCTCCACGACGCGGAACGGGTGATCGCCGACCCCATCGTGCGAAATCGCGGGACCGTCGGTGGTTCGCTCTGCCAGGCCGATCCGTCCGAAGACCTGTCCGCCGCGCTGGCCGCTGCGAAGGCGTCGGTCGTGATCCAGGGCCGCGACGGCCAGCGCACCGTGGCCGCCCGCGAGCTCCACACCGGGCCGTACGAGACGGTCGTCGGACCGGCCGAGATCCTCGTCGAGATCCGCATCCCGATCCGTCCCGGCTGCGGGTCGGCGTACGAGAAGGTCGAACGGCGCGTCGGCGACTGGGCGGTGGCCGCCGCCGGGGCGTGCGTCTGGCTGTCGGGCGACACGATCACGGACGTCGGTATCGGTCTCACTGCGGTCGGGGCGCCGCACTTCTGCGCCCCGGAGGCAGAGGCGATGCTCGTCGGGACGGTGCCGACGCCGGATTCCTTGCGGGCCGCCGCCGACGTCGCCGCATCCCACACCCACCCGGTCTCCGACCAGCGCGGCCCCGAGGACTACAAGCGCCATCTCGCCGGGGAGCTCACGTTCCGGGCACTGACCAAGGCGATCGCACGAGCAAAGGGAGAGCAGTGATGAAGGTCGACATCAGCATCAACGGGGACGTGCACAGCGCCGATGTGGAGCCGCGCCTGCTGCTCGTGCACTTCATCCGCGACGTCGCCCGCCTCACCGGCACGCACTGGGGCTGCGACACCTCGAACTGCGGCACGTGCGTGGTGTGGCTCGACGGCACGCCGGTGAAGAGCTGCACCGTGCTGGCTGCGATGGCTCACGGCCGTGAGGTCAGCACGGTCGAGGGGATGGAGAAGAACGGCGTGCTCGACCCGGTCCAGCAGGGCTTCATGGCCTGCCACGGCCTCCAATGCGGCTTCTGCACACCCGGCATGATGCTCACGTCACGATGGCTGCTCGACCACGAGCCGCACCCGAGCGAGCAAAGGATCCGCGAGACCATCTCCGGCCAGATCTGCCGGTGCACCGGCTACGACAACATCGTCAAGTCCATCCAATGGGCGGCCGCTCACGCCACCGCCGAGGCGAGCGAAGGGGTATCGGCATGACCATCACCGAAGAGGTGCCAACGAGTGCGGCCGGCAACCCGATCGGCTTCGGCCGGATGCTGCGCAAGGAAGACGTGCGCTTCGTGCGCGGCAAGGGCAACTACGTCGACGACGTGAAGCTGCCGAACATGCTGTACGGCGCGTTCCTGCGAAGCCCGTACGCGCACGCCCGCATCGTGTCCATCGACACGAGCGCGGCCGAGGCGCATCCGAAGGTGAAGGCCGTCATCACGGGCGCGGTGCTCGAGACGCTCGGTCTCGCGTGGATGCCGACGATGTCCTACGACACGCAGGCCGTGCTGGCGACCGACAAGGTCCGGTTTCAGGGCCAGGAGGTCGCGTTCGTCGTCGCCGAGGACAAGTACTCGGCCCGCGACGCGATCGAGCTGATCACCGTCGAGTACGAGCCGCTGGCACCCGTGATGGACGCGAAGCGCTCGCTCGATCCCGATGCGCCGGTCATCCGCACGGACAAGGAGGGCAAGACCGACAACCACATCTTCGACTGGGAAGCCGGCGACAGCGCGAAGACGGACGCGGCGTTCGCCACCGCGGACGTCATCGTCACGCAGGACATGCTTTACCCGCGCTCGCACCCGGCGCCGATGGAGACGTGCGGGTCCATCGCGGACATGAACCCGGTCACCGGCAAGCTGACGCTGTGGTGCAACACGCAGGCGCCGCACGCGCACCGCACGGTGTACGCGATGGTCGCCGGGCTGCCGGAGCACAAGATCCAGGTGATCTCGCCGGACATCGGTGGCGGGTTCGGCAACAAGGTGCCGATCTACCCGGGCTACGTGCTGTCGATCGTCGCGTCGATCGTGACGAAGAAGCCGGTGAAGTGGATGGAGGACCGGTCCGAGAACCTGATGTCCACCGGCTTCGCCCGGGACTACCACATGCACGGCGAGATCGCCGCGAAGCGCGACGGCACCATCGTCGGCCTGCGCGTGGACGTGCTGGCCGACCACGGCGCATTCAACGCGACCGCGCAGCCGAC
>JAYUDQ010000739.1:0-18785 GCA_043739745.1 Acidimicrobiia bacterium
CTGCCGGAGTCGAGTGATCTCGCCGCGGGCCCGTCGGCTGCGGTGATCCGTCGCCTTCCTGCGGCTACGGCGGATGCTCAGACCGCGATTGCCGCACCGATGCGCGCGGGTCCGGTCGGTGACGAGTGGACCGGTTCGTTCTCGCTGCGGGGGACCGACAACGGTGCGTCGGGCCCCGTTGCCCGCTCCGTCGCAACGTCAGGATCCGCGTCGGCGTCGGGTGCGATCGTGACCCGAGTGCTCGCTCGGGTGGCCGCAGATCCGGGCACCTCGCCGCTCCGCGTCGTCTCGCTGGCGCCGTACTCGTCGGGGAGCGGGGCCACAGGCGGATCAACTGGTTCGTCGCACGCACCCGAGCAACAGCACGGTCAGCTGCCCGTGGCCATGGTTGGGGGCGGGTCGGCGATCGCCCGGCAGGCTGACGGAAGCACATCGTCGGCATCATCGCCCGCGACCTCCGATGGTACGGGTGCCGCGGTCGGCGGCGCTGGAGGGTCGAACGGGACCTACGACGTCGAGTCGTCCTTCGTGTTCCGTGAAGAGGATCCGAGCGCGGCGGCCCCTGGTGCTGCGCCGGCCGAGGCGGGCGGCGCGTCCGGAGCGGGCGACCCGGCTGCGGGCGGATCGACGGCGCAGTCGGAGACCGATCTCGACAAGCTGGCCGCCCGTCTCTATGACCGGCTGCGGTACCGCCTGCGCCGGGAGCTTTTGGATGACCGCGAGCGGGCGGGCTTCGCCCTCGATCGAGTGAGGTGACCATGTCCGACGTCAGTGCAGATTTCTCGATCTCGATCAGCCTCGGTGGTGCAGGAGGAGGCCCGCCGGCGGCACCGTCGCGGCCCGCGTTGCGACCACCAGCCGGGGGAAGGCTCCCCGCCGCCACGAAAGGACCCGGAGGCAGTTTGCGACCGCTCGGACCCGACCATCCCAATGGCTTGGCCCAGTTCTCGGTCGAGGTCGACGGGCTCGACCTCGGCACGTTCACCGGCTGCGAGGGGCTCGCTGCCGAGTACTCGATGGAGGACGTGATGGAGGGCGGCGAGAACGGGTACGTCTACAAGCTTCCCGGTCGGGTGAAGTACCCGACGGTCAAGCTGACGCGTCTGCTCACCGCCGAGTCGGCGAAGCTGTCGTACTGGTTCTCCAACTTCGAGAAGCGCGGCACGCAACGCAAGCTGGCCATCGTCACCCTGTTCTCGGGCGTCCTCGGTTCCCCCGACTCGCCGCAGGTGATCTGCACGTGGCTCCTGAAGGACGTCCATCCGGTGAAGTGGACCGGTCCGAGCTTCGCCGCCGATGGCAACGGCGTGGCCAAAGAGACGCTCGAGCTCGCCTATCACGGGTTCGACTGGACCCCCAAGCAAGGCGGGTGAGGCGAGCATGAGCGCAGTTCCCGGCAAGCTGGAGGCGGTCAGCAACTTCCACACCGATGGCCTGTCCACCGCGCGTGAAGTCGTGTTCGTGTTCAACCCGGCCAAGCTCGGCCTCAGCGCGAACGCGAAGTGGGAGCAGCCGGCCCAGAGCGGCAACAAGAAGGCCGCGGCCCCGCAATACAAGGGCACCGACCCGATCACCATCGACCTCGAGTTGATCCTGGACGGCTGGGAGGAGCGCAACAAGAGCCGCGACATCCTCAAGGACGTCGAAACCCTGATCTCGTGGACGAGGCCGACGGCAGGAACGCGCGGCTCGAAGAAGCCGAGCCCACCGATCATCCGCCTGAACTGGGGAACGCCCTGGTTCGACTGCTACTTGTCCACCCTCAAGATCAGCTACACGATGTTCGACGAGAACGGGAAGCCGATCCGCGCCACGGTCAACGTCGGTCTCAAAGAGCTCGGCTCGATGCCGCCGAAGCAGAACCCCACCTCGGGTTCCCTCGCCGGCCACCAGAGCCACATGGTCATTCAGGGCGATTCCCTCCCGCTGCTGGCCCATCGCTACTACGAGAAGGCCGAGTACTGGCGCGGCGTCGCCATCGCCAACAACATCGACGACCCGCAGCGGATCCTGCCGGGTACGCGCATCCTGCTGCCCCCGCTCGAGGACGTCGCCGCGCTGTCGGCGTGACCACTCATGGCCGCAGGCTTCCAGGGATTCCCCATCGTCAAGGTCGAAGGCACCGAGGTGCCGGCCGACGTCATCAACCTGTTCGAGACGCTCGTGATCGACGATCACCTGCACCTGCCGGACAAGCTGACGATCGTCATCCGTGACCCCGGTCGCGACTCGCTCGACAAAGGGCACTTCACGATCGGCGGCAAGATCGAGGTGGCCGTCGTCTCGACCGGTCGAGGCGCGTCGGACGGCAACGAGCCCCTCTTCAAGGGGGAGATCACGGGGCTCGAAGGCGACTACGACATGGTCGGGCAACGCGTGATCGTGCGGGCCTACGACATGTCGCATCGCATGCACCGCGGTCGCCACACGCAGGCGTACAAGAACAAGACGGACTCGGACATCGCCCGGGAGCTGGCCGGGCGCTGCAACCTCCAGGTGGGGACCGTCCAGGACACGTCACCGGCGCACGAGCACGTCTCGCAAATCAACCTCACCGACTGGGAGTTCATCAAGGCCCGCGCCCGGGAGATCGGCTACGAGGCGGGCGTGAGCGATGGGAAGTTCTTCTTCCGGCCGCCGCAGATCAACGAAGGGGCACCGCCGGCGGGGGACCTCGACTCGACCGAGGCGCTGCAGATGGTGTTCGGTTCCGATCTGCTGGAGTTCCATCCGCGGGTGTCGGCTGTTTCGCAGGTGGCGCAGGTCAAGTCGCGCGGATGGAACTACCTCGACAAAACCGCCGTCCTCGGCGAGTCAACGCCCGACGCGGAAACGAACGCCCCGGATCTGCCATCGAAGCCGGTGGCCCTCGCCAACAAGTTCCGGGGGACGAAGCCGTTCGTGGTCACCGATCGCGTGCTCGCCACACAGACGGAGGCGACGCTGGCGGCGAAGGGCATGGCTCGACAGATCTCCTCGGCCATGGCGGAGGCCGACGGTGTGGCCCGTGGCAACCCGAAGGTGAAGGCCGGCGCCGCGATCAAGGTGTCGGCGGTGGCCGCACCCTTCGCCGGGACGTGGACCATCACCGCCAGCTGCCATTCGTTTGACACCAAGGGGTACAAGACGATCTTCTCGGTGGCCGGCCGTCAGGAGCGCTCGCTGTTGGGGCTCACCTCGCTGGGGGCCACCAGCGGCGCCGGTTCGGCCGGTGGGCCGCCCATCTACGGCGTCGTCGTCGGCCTGGTGACGAACATCAAGGACCCGGACGGCATGCATCGGGTGAAGCTCAAGTTCCCGTGGCTGTCCGATGACTACGAGACCTGGTGGGCCCGCTCGGCGCAGGCCGCCGCGGGCAACGAGCGCGGCCTCGCCTGGCTCCCCGAGGTGGACGACGAGGTGCTCGTGGCCTTCGAACAGGGCGACGTCCGCCGTCCGTACGTCATCGGCATGCTGTTCAACGGCAAGGACAAGGTGGCGAAGGGCAACGGCACGAAGCTGTACGACGGGTCGGGCAAGAGCGTCCTCAAGGAGTTGCGCAGCCGCACCGGCCACCACCTGGAGTTCCACGACGGCTTCAACGGCAACGAGGCAGTCATCCTCGAGACCGCCAACGAGAAGAACACGCTGGTGCTCAGCAGCAAGATGATCAACTCCGAGGAGAACACTGTCACCTTGCACACCGACGGGACGATCTCGATCGTCGCAAAAGGCGACACGAAGATCACCACGCAGGGCAACCTCAAGATCGAGGCCGACCAGAACATCGAGATCAAAGCCGGCATGGAGATGTCGATCAAAGGCACGTCCGTGAAGGTCAACGGCGATGCCACCGTCGACGTGAAGGGCGGGCTCATCAGCCTCAACTAGCTGATGGGACCGATACGAGGAGGAGCGAACGCATGCGCAACGAGTTCGTCGGACGGGGATGGGGCTTTCCCCTGCGCGTCGATCCGCACGGCGCGATGACGATGGTGGCCGACGAGCGCGAGATCGAGGAGTCGATCCGCATCGTGTTGGCCACGTCGCCGGGAGAACGGGCGATGCGGCCCGACTTCGGCTGCCGCATCCACGAGCACGTGTTCGCGCCCGTGAGCTCCAGCACCGCCGGCCTGCTGGCCTTCGAGGTGCGCGACTCGCTCGAGCGGTGGGAGCCACGCATCACGCTCGACGGGGTGGATGTGTCCTTCGACCGCGAGGACATGGCCGTCGTGTACATCGACGTCCGCTACCGCATCAACGACACGAACGACACCCGCAACCTCGTGTTCCCGTTCTACACAATCCCGGCCGAATGAGCCGGGTGGCCCCTCTGCGCTAGGACCCCTCGATGTCACTGCCCGCCCCCAACCTCGACGATCGCCGCTTCCAGGAGCTCGTCGACGACGCGAAGCGCTTCGTCCAGCAGCGCTGCCCCGAGTGGTCCGATCACAACGTCTCCGACCCCGGTGTCACGCTCATCGAACTCTTCGCGCAGATGACCGACCAGATCGTGTACCGGCTGAACCGGGTCCCGGACCGCAACTACGTGAAGTTCCTCGAGCTGATCGGTGTGCACCGGTTCCCGCCGGCCCCGGCCAAGGTGCCGATCACGTTCTGGCTGTCGTCGATCCCGACCGAAGTCCACCTCGTGCATGCCGGGACCGAGGCAGCGACGCGCCGGACGGAACGTGAGGTTGCGGTGGAGTTCACGACGATCGAAGAGCTCGCCGTGGTGCCGGTGACGGTGCAGAACGTCCGCTCGTCGGTCGAACCTGACCGGACGCGCAGCCACGACGACGAGATGGTGAAGCGGGAGGGTTTCACCTGCTTCGCAGTCCCGCCGAAACCCGGCGACGCCCTGTACATCGGCCTCACCGACGCGGCGCCGCGCAACGTCCTCGTCGTCGACATCAAGTGCACGATCGACGGCATCGGTGTCGACCCGACGAACCCGCCCCTCGTCTGGGAGGCCTGGACGGGCGACGATTGGGAGCGATGCGAGATGGATCGCGACACGACCGGCGGCCTCAACCGGGACGGCGAGATCGTCCTTCACCTGCCGAGGGGCCACGAGGCGTCGATCATCGCCAAGCAGCGCGCCGGCTGGGTGCGGGCCCGCATCGTCGAGGCGGTCGAGAACCAGCCCGTCTACAGCCATAGCCCCCTCGTGTCAGAAATAGGTGCACATACGATTGGTGGTACGGCCGACGCGATCCATGCGCGGATCGTCGACGAGGAGGTGCTCGGTGTCTCGGACGGCTCGCCCGGCCAGCGCTTCGCCGTGCAGCACACGCCGATCGTGCGTCACGACGACACCCGCCTCGAGGTGACCGAAGGCGAGGGCTGGCAGACCTGGACCCCGGTCGCGCATTTCTCGGAGAGCGGCCCCGACGATCGGCACTACGCGCTCGACGGCGTCGATGGGCAGCTCACCCTCGGCCCGGCCTTGCGCCTCGAGAACGGGACGCTGCGGTTCTACGGCCACACTCCGGAGAAGGGTTCGACGCTGCGGCTGCGACGCTTCGCGGTCGGCGGCGGTGAGGTCGGGAACGTCAACAAGGGTGCGATCTCCGTGCTCACGTCCTCGATCCCGTACATCGACCGGGTCGAGAACCGGCACAGCGGTATCGGTGGACGAGATCCCGAATCACTCGAGAACGCGAAGCTGCGAGGCCCGCTCATGCTGCGGTCGCGGGGTCGTGCCGTGACCGTTGAGGACTTCGAGGAGCTCTCCCGCGAAGCCGCTCCCGAGGTGGCACGGGTACGCTGCGTGCCGGCCGGTGAGGATGGGCTCGGGGCCGGTGCGGTGCGGGTGCTCGTCGTACCTGACGTGCCGAGCGAGGCCGGCCGCATCCGCTTCGAGCAGCTCCTCCCGAGTGACGACAGCCTCCGTCGGATCACCCAGACCCTCGACCGGCGTCGCCTGGTCGGCACCCGGGTGAGCGTCGAGCCGCCGGTCTACCAGGGCGTGACCGTGGTAGCCCGGGTACGGGCCCGTCCCGAGTACAGCGTGAACCGGGTGCAGGAACAGTCCGTCACCGCGCTGTACAAGTACTTCAGCCCGCTCGGTGGCGGACCCGACGGGCGGGGCTGGCCGTTCGGCCGGCCCATCCTGCTGGGCGAGGTCTACGCCGTGCTGCAACAACTGGCGGGCGTCGAGATCGTCGAGGATGCTCGTCTGTTCGGCGCCGACCCCATCAGCGGCCAGCGTGGTCAGTCGACCCAGCGCATCGACATCCCGACGAATGCGCTCGTGTTCAGTTACGACCACCAAGTGCTCGTCGACGCGGCCACCGCGGTCTCGGCGCAGGCCTGAGGACGGCGCGATGCGCGGCGCCATCGACGGACTCAGCACCCCGCACCCGTTGGGTGTGCTGCTCCCGGCGATCTACCAGGAGCACGACCTCACCATGCGTTTCACGCAGGCGTTTGACGATGTCGTCGCGCCCCTGCAGGTGACCCTCGACTGCTTCGATTCGTACCTCGATCCGGATCTGACGCCCGATGACGTTCTGCGTTGGCTGGGCGGTTGGGTCGGTCTGATCCTCGACGACGACTGGCCCGTCGAGCGCCGCCGGGCAATGGTCCGCGGCATCGTCGGCCTCTACGAGCAGCGGGGGACCGTCGAGGGCATCACCCGCCTCGTGGAGTTGTACACCGGCGTCCGGGTCGAGGTTGTCGAAGGAGGGGCCGCGGGGTTCTCCGTCGTGCCGGACCAGGAGTTGCCCGGTACCGCGGCCGACGCGTTCATCGTCCGGGTGCTGACGGATGATCCGGCGTCGGTCGACATCAAGCGGATCGAACTGCTCGTGACGTCGAGCCGTCCCGCGCACCTGCCCGCGGTCGTGGAGATAGCGGCGGCGTGATGGCAGTCCGGGCGGTGGTCAACGGTCCTGCGCGCAACCGCACGGGAAGATCCCACGGGCACGTGTCCGGACGCGCTTGCATGGTGCTGATCGCCTCGCCACGAGTCCTACCCGGCGAGCCCCCACTCAGGAGTCGACCATGATCATCTGCAAGGACTGCGGACATGAGAACGAGGCGGACGACCAGTTCTGCGGTTCGTGCGGCTCGTTCCTGGAGTGGGCCGGAGCAAAGGTCGAGGAGACGGCACCGGTGCCGATCGAGTACGCCGCCGTCGCCGACGACCCGACGCTGATCCAGCGGGTTCGCAGGGTCATCGGTGTCGATGACGAATCGCTCGATGAGCACCGGACCGGCATCCGTGAGCGCGAGGCTGCCGACCACGCCGCCGATCAGGCCCTCGCCGACCAGGTGGTGGCCGAGCGGGAGGCAACTGCTGAGGCCGAGCGTCGTCGGCTTGCCGAAGCCGCGGCGACACAGTCGGCGCAGGAGGCGCGTCGGGCACAGCTCGAGGCCGAGGCAGCCGTGGCGAGGGCCGAGGATGATGCCGAGCGCATACGGACGGCGGCCGCGGCGGCCGAGCATTCGCGTCTGGCCACCGAGGCCGAGGTGCGGGTCCGAGCGGAACGCGAGGCGCACGCGGCGGGGGAGGCGGCCGAAGCCGGTGCGCGTGCGGAGATCGAGGCCACGCGGGCCCGAGTCGAGCAGGCGGCCGAGGACGCACGTGCGCGGGCGGAGGCCGAGGCGACGGAAGCGACGCGAGTCGCTGCCGAAGCGAAGGAACGAGAGGTCCAGGCCGAGAAGGAGCGACACGAAGCCGACCGCCGTCTGGCTGACGCGGCTGCGGTTGCGGCCGCAGCGGTGCTGCGGGCGGGGCAGGAGAGCGACGCGATCGCCGCCGCCGATGCCGCCCGTGTCGCTGCCGACGCCGAGGGGGTCCGGGCCCGTTCCGAGGCCGAGGCGGCGATGGCGCTGGCCCGGGAGGAGGCGGCAAAGGCCCGCGCCGAACTCGCGGAGGCCAAGGCGGAAGCGAGCCGGCTGCGCTCCGCCGCTGAAGGACGCTCGGCCGACGAGGAGATCGAACGGGCCCGTCGGAACGCGACCTCCCGGGCCGATGAGGAGGCTGCCGCGGCCCGACGCCGGGCCGATGCGGATGCGGCGATTGCAACACAGCGGGCCGAGGCGGATGCGAACGCGGCTGCGGTGCGAGCCAAGGCGGAAGCCGACGCAACCGCACGGGAGGCTGAGGCCGAGGCGAGCAGGCTGCGGGCCGAGGCAGCAGCGGCCAAGGCGAGGGCCTCGGTCGAGACGAGCCGCCAGGAGGCGGAGGCCGAAGCGGCCAAGCGGGCTCGCGAAGAAGCGCTTCGGCGGGCCTCGGCGCTCGTGGCCAAGCCGACCGCCCGGGCCATGACCAGTCCCGCCAGCCCGACGGCAACGGGTACAAGGCCCGGCACGAAACCGGCCACGGGGAAGGCCGGCCGCGAGGCGAAATCGTCCGCCGAGGCCGCGCCGGACGCGGGAACGCCCCCGCGCCCGGTCGCCGACAGCCCTGCGCCGACGCAGCCAGGGGTAAAGGTGCCGGGAACAGAGAAGGCCCGGCCGGCACCGAAGCGCACGACGTCGCGCGAGCTCAATACCGGCGATCTCGTCTGCGGGCAGTGCGGCATGGGCAACCCGCCGACCCGCAAGTTCTGCAAGCGCTGCGGCACATCGCTCGCAGAAGCTGCGGCCGTGAGGCTCGGGTTCTTCGCCCGGCTCCGGCGTCGGTTCGCCCGCAAGCCCAAGACGTTCGAGGCCGGTCATCGGCGACGAAAGGCCTCCGGGGAGCCCTCCCCTGGCGGTGGGGGACTGCGGACCAGGATGCGGGTCGCGTTCTTCCGCCTGAACCGGCACATCCTCAAGATCGGCGCGCTGCTCGGCTTGGTCGCCGTGCTCGGTTTCGGCGTCGAGCCGATACGCCAGAAGCTGCAATTGCCGAACTTCCGGCAGACGATCCTCAACAAGATCCGCACGTTCTCAAAGCCGGTTTACGACTCGGTCCGTCCCGAGGCGGCGAGCGCCGGCCCATCGGCGCCCGACCACGACGCGTCGCTGGCCATCGACCTCGGTGCGAACACGTATTGGGCCGCGGCTCCGGCCGCGAACGGCGGTGTCGGGAGCAAGCTCACGGTGACGTTCGCCAAGCCGTTCGATCTCGGCCGGATCCTCGTGCACTCCGGCGCCCAGGGTGACGAGACGCCCGGAAGCGGCTTCGTGAACCAGCCCCGCCCGAGTGAGCTTCGCTTCACGCTGAACGGCGACACCCAGAACACGAAGACCGTTGCCGTCAAGGACACCGCCGACGCGCAGACGCTGACGGTGAAAGGCAAGCAGACCAAGACAGTCACGATCGAAATCACCGGTATCTACCCGGCCGTCGACGGCAAAGGGCGCAGCGTCGCCATCACCGAGATGGAGTTCTTCCAGCGACGCAAGATCGGCGACGACTACGAGACGCTGGCCGCGCCGAAGGTCAAGGTGACGTCGGCACCCGAAGGCGCCGGACTGCTGACCGACGACAACATCGACACGGCCTGGACGTCGGCTCCTGCGGCCGACGGCGTCGGGCAGGGATTCACGGTGACCTTCGCCGAACCCGTCGACCTCGACCGTATCCGGATCGCGCCGGGTCATGCGAAGAAGGACTTCACGGTGTCGCCCCGACCGGACGACGTGCAGTTCGTGATCACCTGCGCGCGGGGGTGCGAGCCGACGAAGCAGGTCTCCTTCGGGGACAAGGCCGGCTTCAAGAACATCGCCGTCACGGCTCGTGGCGTCACCCAGATCCAGGTGCAGGTCCGGTCTGTCCACGGGACGGGCGGCGGCGTCGCCTTTGCCGAACTCCAGTTCCAGCGCAAGCGGCCCAAGGTCAGCTGAGTTGATTGGCGGGGGCCCGCCTCTGGGCCCTCAGCCGCCGATGATGACCGTGGGGCAGCCCATGGCAACGGTACTGACGGCCGTCGCTTCCTGGATCATGTCGCCCAGCCGGGCGGCGCCCATGCCGCCGATGAGCACGGTCTGACTGGGGTTCATCACCATGCCCGGGCCGTCCGGTATCAGCACCTTGACGATCGGGCAGGCGTGGAGGTCGCCGGGCATCGAGGCCATCGTCGAGGCCATTTCGGTGACCACGCTGATCGCCGTCTCGACCAGCTTGGCCTGCAGTGCAGGGCCCGCCGGGGTTGCGGCGCCGGCGGTGGCCGCGGCCGCGGCGATGGCGATCTTCTGCGCGCCGGCCGCGGCCTGTGCCGCCAGGTTGGCGGCGGCTGCGGCCGAGGTTCCCCGCCATGCCGGCTGGCCGCCGATGAGCACAGTCGGGCAGCCCGGGGCACCGGCCAACGGGCTCCCGTGCGCGGTCGGGTCGCCGAGGCGGGCGGCAGGACCTTTGGGCATCAGCGGCTCCGTACGCCCAGGACGAGACCGTCCTCGGTTGCCGACACGATCGCGGCGTCCGCCGCCGACACGATCGCGGCGTCCGCCGCCGACGATGACCGAGACGCGCCGCCCGCCACGGGTGCGCTCGCCAGTCCGAGCTCGAGGAGCACGGCCCGGTATTCGCCTTCGGCCCGTGCGCTCTCGGCCTGCAGTCCGGCGCCGGTCAGCGCGTCCTGCAGCGCTCGCCACAGACCGTCGCTGTAGCGATCGCAGGCGAGACCTCGACGGGCGACGATCGCGGCCGCGAGGTCGTCGCCGGCCCGCAAATGGCCGACGGCCAGCGACTCGCAGGCAAGAACGAACGTGCGCCGGTACTGCGCCCGCAAGGCGACGGCCCACTCGCCAGCCCCTTCGTCGGCCAGGAGATCGTCGCGGTAGAGCGCAAGCGCCTGTTCGCCTATCGACCGCGCCGAGACGGTGTCGCCGGCCCGTCGAGCTGCGCCGGCCTGGTCGATCAGCTTCTCGAAGGCCCGCAGATCGTGGTCGTCGCACGCCTCGAAGCAGTAGGTCTCCCCGTTGCGCCGCAACAGCACGGAATGGACGCCGAGCGCGTTGCGGATCGCCGTCAATGCGACGTGCAGGCTGTTGGTGGCCGTGACGGCGCTCAGCTGTGGCCAGAGCGATTCGATCAGCTCGTCGCGGTGAACCCACCGGCCGGCGCGCACGGCGAGGTAGCGAAGCAGCGAACGAGGGCGCGGCTTCAGGGCGGCGAGGTCGAGGTCGAGGCCATCGAAGCGCAACGTGAGGGCGCCGAAGCAGCGGACCTGTGCAACCGACGCCACGCGGTGCTCAGCGGTTGCGCCGGCTGTCAGCTGCGCGGCCTGCGCGATCCAGCTCCGTAGCGTGGTCGTACCGGTCGGCACCGTCGCAGCGTCCACATGCGGGTCGACGCGGGGGGCCAAGGCGGGGGCGCAGACGAACGACGAGTTCGTGAGCCGCGTCGTCCCAAGGGCGGTGCGGAGACTTCGTTCGCGGACCGCGTCACGCGGTGCCTGGCTGTCGACGAGCAGGGCCATGGCCGCAGCCTGGGCCCACGCGGCCAGCACCTCGGCGCCGAGCGAGGCGAACCGGGCACCGGCATCGTCGAGGCGGCCGATCGCCGCGGCCGGCTCGAGCGGATGGGCTTCGTCGAGCGCCCGACCGAGCCCACCGAACAGCGCAGCCACGGCGATGCACCACTGGTCGCCGCTGTCGGTCGCGGACTTCTCGACCGTGACCGTGAGCACCTCGAAGGGGCCGTCGTCGAAACGGGGAACGGCGAGCAGCACCGCCCGCAGGATCCTCGCAAGCCATTCGTGGCGATGCCGGTCCGCCTGGTCGCGCACCCTGCTGAGGATCGGCGAGGGATCGATTCCCTGCCCGAGCCAGTCGGCCACGGCCCGGGCCGCCGTGGCGATGTCGCCGACAAGCCCGGTCGCGGGCTCGCCCCACGAACCACCCAGCAGGCGCGACGCGAGCGTGGGGTCACCGTCGAGAAGTGCGGCCAGACCGGCGGCAACCGCGGCTTCGGGACCGGCGATCCGAGAGCAGATGAGGCGAACGGCCGATGGATCACGCCGGAGGCCGCTGCGCAGAAGTGAGAGCCAGTCGCCGTCCTGGGCCGGACGCTCCGCGGGATCGACCCACCGGTGCAGTTGCTCGGCCTCACGCTGCGCGAGACGCCCAGCGGTACCGCCCGACGACCGATCATCGACGCTCCGGAATGCCCGCCATGCGGCCTCCGGTCGGCCTTCGCGCAGCAGACGCCGGGCCTGGACGAGCTGCACCCACGCATCTTCTGCGAAGAGGCCGACCGGAAGTCGCTCGATCCATGCGTCGGGACCGCTCAGGAGGTCACTCGCGTCGCCGAGCACCCGCGCCGCCCCTTCGATGTCGTCCGCGCACACGTATGCCCGTACGGCATCGCCCGTTGCGCCGTGCGCCTCCAACGCGATCGCGGCCCGCAGATACCACGCCTGCAGCGCGCAGGGCTCAAGCTCGTCGGCCAGAACTGATTCGAGATGCCCGCGTAGTACTTCGTGGTAGCGGAACTGATCGTCACCGTTCGTCTCGGTGAACAGCTGCTGGCGGGCCAGCTCTTCGAGGACCACGACGCTCCGTGTGCGTCCGAGGAGCTCGTCGCAGATGGCCGGTGTGAGGTGTCCGAGCACGCTTGTGCGCACGAGGAACTGGCGGGTGTCGGGCGGCAGCCCGGCAAGCACGTTCTGCGTGAGGTACTCACGGACGGTCGGGGCCCGGCTCTTTGCCAGCCGGTCGAGCTCGGACCGCCGCTCCTGGTCGGTACGGTTGCTCGTGGCCAGGTGGAAGAGTTTGAGCCCCGCCGCCCAGCCGTCGGTGGCCCGGGCCAGGCGTGCCAATTCGGCCGGTGGCAAACGTGTCCCGTAATGCGAGGAGAACAGCTCCTCGATCTCCCACGACCGGAACCGCAGGTCGTCAGCGGTGATCTCGACCAGCTGATCGGCGAGGCGCAGCCGGCTCAGATCAAGGTTTGGCACCTGGCGCGATCCGACGAGTGCGGTGACGCCCTCGGGGAGCCGCGTGAACAGGTGGTGGAGGCAGACCAGTGCCTCCGAACCTTCGATCGAGTGCAGATCATCGAGCACGACGACAATGCCATCGGGCGCGGAGGCGGAGGCGGCCTTGGCGATCCCCCGAAGCGCGGCATCCGGCGACGTCCACGGTTCGGCTTCCGAGCCACACGCTCCGCTGTCCCGGAACGCCCGCTCCAATCCGGCCAGGAGCACGTCTGCTCGCCGGTCCGAGGCGTCGACCACGTAGGCCACCGTTCGGGCCTTCGTGCGCGCTCTGAACTGGCCGAGCAGAGTGGACTTGCCCGAGCCTGCCGGGGCGACGACGAGCACAAGGCGGTGGTCCGTCACCTGATCGGCGGCGCTCAGCAGCCGGGAGCGGATGAGACCGACGGGTGGGCGGATGTGCGCCGCCGTGGCCGTGGTCCGCTGTTCTGCACTGGGATCCGTCACGTCACCCCCGAGGTCACTGTGCAATCTACCCAGCCAGGTCACGGCTGCCATCATCTGTGCCGATGAAGTTGCCCGACTGGGCAGGCGGTGCGCCCGCCCGGGCAACTCCATCGGCTTCGAGTGCACTACCGATCAGATGAGTCCCTGGCGGACGGCATAGGCAACGGCATGGGATCGGTTGCGCAGGTTGAACCGAGCCGTCATGTCGTGGAGCACGTTCTTCACCGTCCGCTGCGAGTAGCAGAGCGTGTTTGCGATCTCCGCGGTGTCCAATCCATCGGCGACGAGCCGCAGCACCTCGGCCTCGCGGTCCGTGAGTCCGGAGAATGACAGGCCACGGGGGTTGAGGACGTGCTGTTGGATCTGGGCGACCTGTTTCAGGAGGATGCCGAGGAGATCGGGCGGGAGCGAACCATCGCCGTTCGCCGCCGCCTGTACCGAACGGACGAGGGCACTGGTCGTGGCCTCGGCCCGGCGCAGCAGTCCGCACGCGCCGGCCTCGATGGCAGCCAGCACGCCGTTCGCATCGAGCTGGCCGATGACGCCGACCACGCGCGGCACGCCGTTGCGTTGAATGGCGCGCATGACCGTGGTGGTCGGCTCGTCGACGACATCGGCCACCACGAGTGCGACCTCCGAGTCGTCCGGATGACCGTCCGCGACCACGGCGATGTCCGGGAGCCCGCGCAGTTGGCTGGCGACGCCGGCCTGCAGTACGGGGTCGTGGGCGAACACATAGACCGAGATCCGATTCATCCCGCAATCATCCCGGTGCGGGGTTTTCGTGCGCTTTTCAAGCACTTAACGCCTGCCCGGACGGGCAGATGTTCGGTTCGGAACGCGATCTGGGGTGTCCTCCCGGGTACCCTACGCACATGGCAGCGAGCGCGTCCTTGTCCGTCGCCCGGGTCGAGGTCGCCCCGGGCAGCCGCGCCACGGCGCAGCTCACCATCCGCAATACCGGCTCCGTCGTCGATGAGTTCCATGTCGACATCCTCGGTCCTGCGGCGGCCTGGACGACCGCCAATCCAGCGGTCATACCGCTCTTCCCGGGTGCCGAGGCGACCGTCGAGCTCACCTTCGCGCCGCTGCTCGACTCGGCGACTGCAAATGGCGAAGTCGACGTTGCCGTCAAGGTCAGCTCGAAAGAGGATCCCGACGGTTCAGCTGTCGAGGAGCTCGTGGTCATGGTGGGGGGGTTCAGCGACAGCTTCGCCGAGCTCGTGCCGCGAACCATTCGCGGCGCCCGCTCGGCCAAGACCGAGCTCGCCATCGACAACCGCGGGAATGGCCTCATCGAAGCCTCGGCGTCGGGTGTCGAGGCCGACGGTGCGTTGCGATTCGAGATCGAGCCCCCGGGGTTCAGCGTCCAACCCGGTGGTGCGAACTTCGCGCGTGTCGAAGTGCGGCCGAACAAGCGCTTCCTGCGAGGGCCGGACCGCACCTACCCGTTCAAGGTCGTCACGGACACGAAAGGCGCCGGCACGCTCACGGCCGACGGCCTCTTCGTGCAGCGGGCCGTGCTGCCGCACTGGCTCGTGCGGTTGCTCCTGGCCCTGATCCTCGGACTCATCGCCCTGTTGCTGCTCTGGCAGTTCGCGTTCAAGCCAATCGTGCGCACGGCCGCTGGCGACGCGGCCAAGGCCGAGGTAAAGCAGGCCGCCGATGCCGCTGCGAAGCAGGCCGTGGCGGCGGTCACGGCCGATCCCGCAGCGGCAGCCGCGGCCAAGCTGGCTGCCGACGCGGCCGCGGCAAAGGCGGCCGCCGACGCTGCGGCCGCTGCGGCCAAGAACGGTGGCGCCACAACGACGATCGCGGGCGGCGGAGCCGGCGGTGGCGGATCCGGCGGTGGCGACGACGGCCGCGGCGGCGTCAGCTCGGCGAAGCGCATCGCCGTCGAGGCCGCACCGAACGAGACGAAGAGCGGCGACTGGACTCCTGCCGAGGACAAGAAGCAGCAGTTCAACCTGACCGACATCGTGTTGCAGAACCCGAAGGGTGACACCGGTCTGCTTCGCGTGAAGCGGGGCGACGACATCCTCCTCGAGTCGGCGCTCGAGAACTTCCGCGATCTCGACTTCCACTTCGTGGCGCCCTACGTCTACAAGGCGGGCGAGAAGCTCACGATCGAGGTCGTGTGCAAGAACCCCGACACGGCCGGCCCGTGCAAGGCTGCGGCCACGCTCACCGGCTTCATCAAGCCGGCGGCTGCACCAGCTCCCAACGCAACCACCACCACCGCTCCCGCCTGAGTGTGCGTCAGCTGTTGGCTCGCCGCCGACGGTTCGCGTTGTTGGCAACGAAGCCGCCGAACACGCCGAACGAGGCAGCCAGCAGGCTCGCGAACACGAGGTTGAGCACACGCAGACTGGTGTCGGAAAGTACCCGCTGCAGGATGCCGAGCGGGAGATAGGCGACGACTGCCGCCGCTGCGCCGTTCGAGAGTGGGGCCGGCGGCTGGAGCAGACCGGCACGGAACCCGCCGAGCACGAAGCCGGCGATTGCGAAGATCGATGCGATCACCGTCTTCGCACCTTTCGACCAGTCGAGTACACCGCCTACCGCAAGCGCTCCGATGAGACCCATTCCCGCGGTGATCAGGGCGGTGAGTGCACCACCGAGAACGGCCCGGGGCAGGAACAGGTCGGTCCGCGGCCCGTCTCCGCTCATGGCCACACCGCCGCGCCGAACGGATCAGGGAGCCCGAGCTTCCCGGGGTTCAAGATGCCGAGCGGGTCGAACGCGGACTTCAGTGTGCAGAGCATCTCGAACGCGCCCTCGCCGAGTGTCGAACGCATGAACCGGCCGCGGTTGAGTCCGATGCCGTGGTGGTGGGACACCGTGCCGCCATAGGCGAGGGTTACGGTCGTGGCCCGGTCCCAGACGGTGCGGTAGTACGCCTCGCGTTCGAGCTGAGTTGTCGGGGGACGTCCGGCGAAGGTGAAGTACAGGCACGCGCCGTCGGGATAGGCGTGCGACTGGTGACACGTTGCGACCATCGTCCCGGGGATGCTGAGCAGCTCGGCCGTCACCTCCTCGTGGACGCGGGCGATGGTCCGCCAGGGCGCGGCGATCTCGATCGTGTCGACGACGATGTCGTTGCGGATGACCGACTCGAGCTGGCTCACGTCGTTGCGATGCTCCAGCCAACGCTCGACGTACGACGGATCGTGCGTAGCCGCATTCATATGTGCACAGACGGACTTGACCGCTGCGAAACCGCCGTCGACGACGCTCGGCGTTCCCTCGTCAAGGACGAGCAGCACGTTGCTCGCTCCGCGCCCGCCGGGTTTCGCGGTGCCGAAGTTCCGAGCCGACTCGCGCTCGTCGTACAGGCGCAGAACGGCCGGCGTCGCACCGGCGCGCAGGATCAGCCGACACGCTTCCAGCCCGTCGGCGAACGAGGCGAAGCCGAAAGCAGCCCGGCGCTCGACCTCCGGAACGGGCCACACCTGCAGGCGGGCGCGGGTGATGACCCCAAGTGTGCCTTCGCTGCCGACGAACAGTTGTGTGAGGTCAGGGCCGGCCGCCTCCTTCGGGCCACGATGGCCGGTACGCACGATCCGGCCGTCGGCCAGTACGACCTCGATCCCGCGGACCATGTCCTCGATCTTGCCGTACCTCGTCGAGTACTGACCGGCCGAGCGGCACGCAAGCCATCCGCCGACCGTCGAGAGGGCGATGGACTGCGGCCAGTGCCCGAGCGTGAGCCGATGCTCTGCGCGCAGACGATCTTCGAACACGTCGCCGAACGTGCCGGCCATCACATCAACGGTCAGGCTCTGCTCGTCGACATCGACGATGCCGTTCAAGCCACAGACGTCGAGGGCGATGCCGCCGTGCACCGGGAGCGAAGCGCCGCACACACCGCTGCGGCCGCCCATCGGCGTGACCGGCAGCCGATGCGCGCTGGCGATGCGAAGCACGCCGACCACCTGCTCGGTTGTATGCGCACGTACGACTACGCCCGGCCGAGTGGGGACCTGACCGTCGTGCACGGCCCACCCGAGCGAGAGTGGCCACCAGTCGCGGCCGTGTTCGGCGAGGACGCTGTCGTCGGTCTCGACGGTTGCACCGGTGCCGGCTAGCGCGGAGACAACGTCAGACGGCACGAGGACCGGGGTCCCGTTCAGGCGGTTTCCGGATCGTTCGGGCAGATCGACGGGCGGTGTCGGCGATCCACGGTTCTGCATGGTCGCAACCTATTCGACGTCGGTGCGCCGGTCGCGTGCTCAGCGATAGCGGTCGACGATGCCCGGCAGTCCGCCGGGAACGAGCCCGACGGCGCGCACGGAGACCGGGTGGAGGCGTTGGAGTTCGTCGGGCGACATCCAGCGGACGGCGCTGATCTCCCAGCTCGTGGTCGGTGGCTCCCAGCCTTCGGGGTCGAGCCGAGCGGAGAACAGGTAGTCGATGTGGCGGCTACGGCGTTGTGTGGCCAGCAACAGCGGGACGCCGATCAGCCGCGCTCCGGTTTCTTCGGCAACTTCGCGAGCCGCGCCGGCCATGGGGTCTTCGGCCCGGTCGAGGAAGCCCCCGGGCAGGCACCAGTAGCGGCGGTAGCGAGGCTTCACCACGAGCACCTTGCCGTCGGCCCGTACGACGACGCACATGGTCCCGCCGGTCGGCGGGCCACCGGTCGCGCCCCGGATGATCAGCCAGCCGAGCCGGGTCATGCCGGGGATGTCGTGGAACAGCTCCCGAACGGCCGTCGCCCGAAGCCGCCGACCGCTCGCGGGGCCGTCGCTTCTCAAGGCGAACCTGCCGGCATCGTGTGCGATGCGAGGGCGGAACGCTCCGCCCGGATGATCGCGGCGAAGCACGTGAGCTCGACTTCGACGTCGACCGATGACCATCCCAGCTCGCGGGCGAGTAGCGCGGCGGTGTCGGCGGCGGCCTTCGCTGCTGCTTCGACGTCGAACAGCAGGGCACGCGTCCGCCGGGCCAGGACGTCCTCGACGGTCCGGGCGTGTTCGAGACGGGCCGCGTGGACCACTTCGGCCCGGATGTACGCCAGACCCTCGACGAGCGGGTCGGACAGGGAGGGGTCCTCGCGGAGCAGCGCGATGACGGCCGGTGCCTCGGATCCGTATCGCCCGACGAGGTGCGCGAGCAGCGACTCGGAGATGCCGAGGCGAGCGGCCGCCCCGGGTTCGCCCATCGCCTCGAGACCGCTTCCGCCCCGCAGCCGGAGCCGTGCGGTGCGGCAACGGACCGGACGACCGAGGACCTGTGCGGCGGCATCGACCGTGTCCTCGGCCATCTGGCGGTACGTGGTGAGCTTGCCGCCGAGGATCGACACGAGATCGCTCGGGCCGCGGACCACCTTGTGCCGCCTCGAAAGGTCGGCCGTGCGGGTGTTCGTCGCTTCGCTCAGCAGCGGACGCAGCCCCGCCCAGGTGCCGAGCACGTCGGCTTCGGTGAGGGGCTCCTCGAGCCAGTCGTTCATGGCCTCGAGCAGGTAGCGGATGTCGGCCTGCGTGC
>JAYUDQ010000740.1:0-18770 GCA_043739745.1 Acidimicrobiia bacterium
TCTCGGTCGAGCCGGTGTCCGCTGAACCGTCCTCGGTCGAAGCGGCGCATCTCGAACCGGTCTCCGCCGATGAGTTCGCGGCGCTGCAGTCGGAGATCCTCGCCGTTGAGCAACTCGTCACCGAAGCCGAGTCACGGGCAACGGAGGCCCACGCCCGCGCCGAAGCGGCCGAAGTGGAAGTCGCTGCACTGCGCACTTCGCTGGCGTCGTTGGAACGCGAGAGCGAAGGCCGACTTGCTGCGCTCGAGCTCGACCTGACCTCGGCCCGGCTCCGGGCCCGCGCCGCATCGAAAGAGCTGGCCGACTTCTCCACCGAGCTGAAATCGCTGCGGGACGCCAACGCAACCTTCGTCGAGACGACCCAGACCACGATGCAGGACCTCCAGACCCGCCTCGATGGGGCCACGTCAGCCCTCAGTGGCCGCTCCGGCCATGATGCGGTGGCCGAAGCTCCGCGGTCGCAGACATCGCTCTATGAGCTCGTGAGCCTTCCGGGCATGAGTCACGAGCTCTCGGCGCAGCTCCGTGACATCGGGGTCCAGTCCGTCACGGACATCGCCGGCTGGACGGCCGATGATGTCGAGCGTTTTCAAGCCTGGCTGCCGGATCACCCCGGTGTGATCGCTCGCAACGCGTGGGTCGACGTGGCCAAGTCGCTCGTGGCCGAGGCCGAGGAGCACCCCGAGAAGGGCGGCGGCGCGGATGAGGAGAGCACCGCGAGGGGCGTGTTCTTCGACGCCCGGGCCCATTCCGAGATCGCCGGCTGATGCACGCACGTGAAGGGGCATCCGTTCTCGATCGTTTGCTCCGGATGGCGGTTCAGCCCCGGTTCCGAAAGGCCGTGGTCGTCTGCCTCGCCGCGGTTGTCCTCCTCACGGTCGTGTCATATGCGTACAGACGACCGGTGATGGAACGGTCGATCGCCCATGCAGTCACGACGGCGCTGCGCATCGACGGCCATGCCGGGATCACGGTCAATGTCAACGGCCGTGACGTTTCGCTCCATGGCTCGGTGGCCGACGCGGCCGAACGGCGGTCCGTCATACGCCTCGCCCAGAAGCGCAACGGCGTCCGAGTCGTTGACGCATCGGCGCTTCGGATACTTGACGGAACGTCGGATCCGGGCGCTGCACCCCCAGCGATCGTGGACGGCGGGACCGCCGCGGATGCAACTACCAACGGTTCCCGGCCCGTGACGCCTTCGACCGTCGCCGTCCTGCCCGTCCGCAAGCCGCGGATCGAAGCGACCTTCCGAGACGGTGTGCTCAGCGTGTCGGGCAACGCGCCTACGAAGGAGGCCGCCGATGCGCTATTGCACCGTTCGTCGACCGTCCTTCAACCGGGCCAGTTGGTCGACAAGATCGTGGTGCCGACCAAGGTCACCGAGCTTGCGGACATGAACGAGTACCGGCGTCTCGGTAACTTCCTTGCGCTGCTCCCGCGAACCGGTCTGACCGAAGCGACGCTTCGCTACGACCGAGGCAAGCTGAAGGTCGCCGGGGTCGTTCCGGACGAATCCAATCGGGCGTTACTCGAGCGAGAAGCACAGAACCTGGTGGGTCTGGCACAGCTCGACGCCGCGTTCATCGCTTCCGCGTCCACAACAGTACCGAACTCGACCTCCACCTCAGCTTCGAGTTCTCCGTCGACGGCTGCAGATACGACCGCCGTCGGTGCGGCGACCGCGAACCCGTCCGTTCCGGCCACAGGGCTAACAGCCGGAATCCGGACGGCACAGAGCGGCATCGACTCCGCAGTCGCCTCGCGCACGATCGGCTTCGCCAAGAACAGTGACTCGCTGAGCGATGAGGGCAGGGTCGTGGTCGACGACGTCGCGGCGGCGATCGTCAAGTTGACCGATCAGACGCTCGTGATCCAGATCGCCGGCTACACGGACGATCGCGGGAGCGCTGGCGGCAATCTCGACCTGAGCCAGCGACGGGCCGACACCGTGCGCGCCGAGCTCGTGGCGAAGGGCGTTGTCGCAGGGCGGATCTCGGCCCGAGGATTCGGTGAGGCCGACGCGGTTGCGCCGAACGACACCGACGACAACCGGGCGAAGAACCGCCGCATCCAGATCACGGTCGTATCGAGCTAGCCGAGCCCTACCTCGGGGCTCGATCGAGCCGGTAGGGTCCACGGCCGTGAAGCTGCAGTTCGAGGTCGAGGCAACGTGCGGTGAGGCGCGTGCAGGAACCGTCACCCTTCCCCGAGGGACGTTCCGGACCCCGGTGTTCATGCCCGTCGGTACCCGCGCAACCGTACGTGCGCTTACGGTTGATCAGCTGGAGATGCTTGGCGCGCAGATAATTTTGGGGAACACCTATCACCTGATGCTTCGCCCCGGTGCAGCACTCATCGAGCAGATGGGTGGCCTCCACCGTTTCGAGGACTGGCACGGCCGGATGCTGACCGACTCCGGCGGCTTCCAGGTCTACTCACTCGAACCCAAGGTCGACGACGACGGCGTGACGTTCAAATCGGTCTACGACGGCAGTTCGCACCGCTTCACGCCCGAGATCGCGGTCCGCGTGCAGGAGCAGATCGGCGCCGACATCGCCATGGTGCTCGACGTGTGCCCGCCGTTGCCGTCGACGATCGGCGTGATCCGCAAGGCCATGGACCGCACTTCCGCGTGGGCTGCGATCCAGCGCCAAACCCATCGGCGCGACGACCAGGTGCAGTTCGGCATCGTGCAAGGCGGGATCGATCTCGGGCTTCGGACCGAACACGCGACCCGCATCACCGAGGTCGGTTTCGACGGGTACGCCATCGGTGGGTTGTCGGTAGGGGAGTCCAAGACGGACATGTTCCCGGCCATTGCCGCGACAAATGCGGTGCTGCCGAAGGATCGGCCCCGCTACCTCATGGGGGTCGGCGATCCGCTCAGCCTCGTCGAGGGCGTCGCCCGCGGGATCGACATGTTCGACTGCGTCCTTCCCACCCGGCTCGCGCGGCATGGCACCGTTCTGACGTCTGCCGGCAAGCTCCAGATCCGCAATGCCGCGTTCGCCCGGGACGACCGGCCGCTCGATGGCTCCTGCGCGTGCCCAACCTGTGTCCGCCACAGTCGGGCGTATCTGCGCCATCTCCAGTCGATCGGCGAGCAGACCGCGGCCACGCTGCTGACGATCCACAACCTGGCCTTCCTCCTTGACCTGATGGCGCGCGTCCGTGCGTCGATCATCGACGGATCGTTCGAGCGGCTACGAGCCGAGGTACTGGCAGTCTGGGGACCGATCTGAGCGCACTGGTCGGGGGCACTAGGGTTGTTCCGCCCTATGTCAGCTCTCGCACCCCTCATTCTGCTGCCGATCATGTATGTGGTGCTGATCCTGCCTCAGCGCCGCCGCATGAAGGCCCAGCAGGCACTCGTCGCAGCCATCGGACCCGGTAGCGCCGTGATGACCACTTCGGGCATCCACGGCACGGTCGTCGACCTCGAAGGCGACACCGCCCATCTGGAGATCGCAGACGGCGTCGTCATCCGCATCGCCAAGCAGGCGATCGCCCGTCGTACCGACACGCCGACCGATTCCGTCGGCGGGCTGGGGCCGGGAGCCGACCGATGAAGCGCAAGCCGCTGCTCTCGCTGACCATCGTTCTCCTGGTTGCATTCGGTGGTCTGCTCTCCACGCTCATCGCCGGTTGGAAGCCGCTCCTCGGCCTGGACCTCCAAGGTGGCGCGTCGGTCGTCCTACAGCCCGACCGCAAGACCGATGCCAGCGTCCTCGATGAGACCATCGGCATCATCCGCAGCCGTGTCGACGCGCTCGGCGTTTCCGAGCCCGAGATCTATCGCCAGGGCGACGCCATCGTGGTGCAATTGCCGGGCGTCAAGGACCAGGCCCGTGCACTCAAGATCGTCGGCCAGACCGCCGAGCTGCGGTTCCGCCCGGTTCTGAGCGAGATCCCGTCGGAAGCTGCCGTTGCCGCACAGGCCGCAGCGGCCGCGAAGGCCGCCAAGACGGCCACGACGACGACCGTGAAGGGGGCAACCACGACAACGGTCAAGGGTGCGACGACCACGGCGCTCTCGACTTCGACCACCGCGGCGCTCTCGACTTCGACCAGCGCTGCGCCTGGCATCGCCGCCGCCCCGGCACGCTTCGGGTCGTTCGCGGTCCAGGCGCAGGCCGCCACCACAGCGGTGGCAACGACGACCAACGCGGTGCCGACCTCGACCAAAGCATCGCCGTCATCGTCCGCACCGACCACGATCGCCGGCACCGCCACGACGATCGCCGGCACCGCCACGACGATCGCGGGTTTGGTCCCGACAACCGTTCCGGTCGATACCCGCTCATTCCCCACGAACCTCGACACCACGCCGATCGAGAAGGACGAGAAGACGGCAACCGTCATCCTTCCCCTCGACAAGCGCAGCCCGACCAGCTCGCGGTTGCTTCTCGGGCCGGCCGAGCTCACGGGCGAGGTCGTCTCCGACGCGCAGGCCATCCTCGGCAACAGCGGTTCCTGGGAGGTCCGGGTCAACTTCAACGGCGCCGGCTCCGCCGCCTGGGACGCAATGGCCAACAAGTACTTCGAGCAGCGCATCGCGATCGTGCTCGACGGGGTCGTGAAGTCCGCGCCGACCATCAACGCACGCTCCTTCGGCGGGACCGCGATCATCTCCGGCAACTTCACCGCCAATGACGCGAAGGACCTGGCAACGGCGCTGCGGTTCGGCTCGCTGCCGGTCCAGCTCAAGCCGGCCACGGTGCAGACGGTTTCGGCCACGCTCGGCCGCGACTCGCTCCACGCCGGCATCGTCACCGGTGGCTTCGGTCTGCTCCTCGTGGCCGCCTACATCGTCGCCTACTACCGGTCGCTCGGGCTTGTCGCCATCGCCGGTCTCGGCGTCGCGGCCATCCTGATGTGGGTCGTCGTGTCGACGTTGTCACGCACGAAAGGGCTCACGCTCAGCCTCTCAGGAGCGGTCGGGATCATCGTGTCGGTCGGTATAACCGTCGACTCCTATGTCGTGTTCTTCGAACGAATACGCGATGAATTGCGAGCCGGTCGCACGCTGAAGACCGCGGCCGAACGAGGCTTCACGTCAGCATGGCGGACGATTCTGGCCGGCGACCTCACGTCGTTCATCGGCGCATTCGTGCTGTATCTGCTCACGGTCGGCTCGGTGCGAGGGTTCGCCTACTTCCTCATGATTTCCACAGTTCTCGATGTCGTGGTGGCCTACTTCTTCGCAAAGCCGCTCGTCTCGGCGCTGGCCAAGACGAATTTCTTCCTTCGCGGCCCACTGCGCATCGCAACCGAAGCAGTCCGCGTGCGGGCCGGCGGCGATGAGCTACCGCCCACCCGACTCACCCCCGGCGTGGGATCGTCCGCCCGTACGAAAGGTGGCGCGGCATGAGCGGCGTCGACACACACTCGGCCAACACGCCCTCGGTCAACGCGCACTCCGCGCTCGGCCCGACCCAGCATTCGCTGTGGCATCGGCTCTACCACGGCGAGACGAACTACGAGTTCGTCCGGCGTTGGAAGCGCTGGGCGGCAATCTCCGGCACGGTCATCCTGCTCGGCATCCTCGGCATCGTGTTGCGCGGCGGTCTCACGCTGGGCATCGATTTCCGCGGTGGTTCGGCGTGGGAGCTGCCGCGCAAGGGGATGTCGGTGGCCGAGGCTCGTAACACCGTCGGTCCGACCCTTGGCCGCGACGTCACCATCCAGTTCGTGGGCAGTGATCGAATTCGCGTCCGAGGCGAAAAGACCACGGCCGAAACCCGAGACAAGATCACGTCCGCGCTGGCGAAGAAGGCCGGAGTTGCTGCGAAGGAGGTGAACGTCACCTTCGTCGGTCCGTCATGGGGCAAGGACGTCACGAACAAGGCCGAAAAGGCCCTTGTTGCCTTCTTCTTCGTGATCGCGGCATACATTTCAGTGCGCTTCGAATGGAAGATGGCCCTGGCCGCGATTGCCGCCGTGGTGCATGACGTCTTCATCACCGTCGGTATCTATGCACTTTCCGGATTTGAAGTGACCCCGGCCACTGTCATTGCCTTCCTCACCATCCTTGGGTTCTCGCTCTACGACACCATCGTCGTGTTCGACAAGGTGAAGGAGAACGCCAAACATCTTGGTGGTTCGGGTCGGATTTCCTATACGGACATCGTGAATCTGTCGATGAACCAGGTGCTGATGCGCTCCTTGAACACCTCGTTCGTGGCCATTCTTCCCATTCTGTCGCTGCTGATCCTCGGCGCCGGCGTACTGGGTGCGACCGCCCTCGGCGACTTCGGCCTCGCACTGCTCATCGGCCTCGTCACGGGTGCCTACTCGTCGATCTTCGTCGCTGCGCCGATCCTCGCCGTGCTGAAGGAGCGCGAGGAACGGTGGGCCCAGGTCAGTCGGAAGCTCGGCCGGGGCGGCACCATGACGCACGACATGGCCGCGTCGCTCCGCTCAGCATCGAGCGGCGCAACGTCGCCCGCATCCGCAGCGTCTGCCACTGCATCCGACGGCTCGCAGGTCCTCAAGCCCGGCATCGGCGCCGGGTATGCCAGCGCCGCGCCGCGTCCCCGCAAGCAGGGCAAGGTTCGCTGAAGTCAGGACCCGGAAGAAACCGGTCCCTCAGCGGTACTTGACGCAGTACGTCTGCGTGACGAACTTGCCCTTCACCTTGACCCGCTTCTTCGCGGTCTTGATGCAGACCCGCTTCTTGGACGTCGTCGGCGTGATGACCACAACGAGCGGGAGCGTGGTCGTGGTCGTCGGGGCAATGGTCGTGGTCGCGGCCGGAGCTGTCGTCGTGGCGGCGGCAACAGTCGTGGTCGTCGTGGTTGTCGTCGTTGGCGCAGTGGTGCCGAACTTTGCGACGCGGTTGGCCACCGTGCCAACGGCCCAGATGTTGCCATCGGGTCCGACGGTGAGGCCCTTGAGCCCGAACGAGCTCGGTGCTGCGTAGGGGTCTCGTTTGATGACGCCGGCCCCGAAAGCCAGGCGAGAGACGTTGTTCAGCCCCGCCTCGGTGATCCAGACGCCGCCGTCCGGGCCGGCCGTGACCGACTGCGGCGAGGCGCCGGCGGGCAGCACCAACTCGGTGGCGATGGCGTTCTGATCGAAGCGGGCGATGGCATTGATGCCACCCTCGATGATCCACACAGCGCTGTCCGGCCCGTTCGCGATGGCTGATGGATCGGCGGCCGAGTTGGCGAAGTTGATGGTCGAGCCGACCTGCGTTGCCGTCTGCGGGTTCCAGCGGCTGATGGTGTCGACGCCCCCCGCCGCGGGATTCTTCTCGAGCACCCAGACGTTGTTGTCCGGTCCGATGGCCATGCGCATCGTGCTCGTCGCACCGAATGCGAGCGGCAGCGACGTGGCCCCGCCAAGCGTGGCCCCGGGTGAGTACCGATCGACTGCCCCGACCCGCGAGATCCACAGCTGCGTGCCGACCGCGAGCATCGAATCGGAGCCTGCGGGAACGGCACCGAGCGTGGTGACGAGACCGCCGGGATTGCTGCTCTTCACGGCGTTGAGCGTGTCGATCCAGGTGAGCTGACCGTTGAAGATGGTGCTCGTCTTCACGATTCCGGCCGCGATCGGGCTTCCGGCCGCGGCACCTGCGCCGCTGAAGCTCGTGTAGCCGGCCGTGGTTCGGTTGGCCAGCAGTTCGCCCTGCCAGCTGATGATCTCGCCGTTGAGCACGGCGCCAGCTTCGGGCCCGAAGGCCGTCACGGAGCCGACGGCATCGGCAGCACCGGCCTGGTCCGAGTAGGCGAGTCCGGTAACGGCGAGGGCGACGAGTGCGCAGGCGAGCGCTCTCGCCGGGATGTTGCGGCGATCAGGTTTCGTGTTCGTCATGTCAGTCCTTGGGGAAGTCGGTCCGTCGAAACGGCGATGGCGATATTGGGGAGTCTTGCAGGCTGCGTCGTCCGATTGGCGCACGGCAACAGGCAGACTGGGTTCATGGCAACACTGGTCTGCTTCCACGCCCACCCCGATGATGAATCGATCGCCACCGGCGGCCTCATCGCCCGAGCCGCGGCCGAGGGTCACCGGGTCGTGCTGGTGGTCGCCACCGGCGGCGAGTACGGGGAGACCCCGGCCGACCTGTCGAACGGCGAGACGCTCGCCGAACGACGTGCGTCGGAGACCGCGAAGTCCGCGGCTGTCCTCGGCTTGGCCAGGGTCGAGTTCCTCGGCTACCACGACTCCGGCATGACCGGCTGGGAGCAGAATTCCCGGCCCGGCGCATTCATGAACGCTCCGCTTGATGAGGCCGCGGCACGGCTCGCGGCGATCCTCACCGAGGAGCAGGCGACAACGCTCACCGTCTACGACTGGCACGGCGGCTACGGCCATCCCGACCACATCGCCGTGCATCGGGTCGGCCACCGTGCGGCCGAGATGGCGGGGACACCCAACGTGTACGAGGCCACGATGAACCGCGATGCGCTCGTGGCCATGATCGAAGCAGCCCGTGCGAACGGCGCAGGCGATGACTTCGACCGAGACGGCTTCGACGTGAACAGCGCCGACGACGGCAACGCCTTCGGCACACCCGAGGCCGAACTCACCACCCGCGTCGACGTCAGTGCCTACATCGACCAGAAGCGTGAGTCGCTGCTGTGTCACGCCAGCCAGGTGAGTGATGGATCCTTCTTCCTCCAGATGCCGCCCGAGGCGTTCACCAACGCGTTTGGGACGGAGTGGTTCATCCGCGTCGGCATCCCCGGCGGCGTGACCGAGGATTCCCTGGCCGGGCTCGAGTCACGGTGACGCCCAGCGAGATCTCCGCCTTCATTCGCGACGTTCCCGACTTTCCCAAGCCCGGCGTCCTCTTCAAGGACCTGACGCCGCTGTTTGCGAACCACCGGGCGCTCACGGCGGTGATCGACCTGATGTGCGAGCTCTGGACCGACGCCGGCTGCACGATGGTGGCCGGTGTCGAGGCGCGCGGGTTCCTGCTTGCACCGCTCGTGGCCCAGCGGCTCGGCGTCGGAATGGTTCCCATCCGCAAGCCGGGCAAGCTCCCCTGGCGCAGCCGGCGGATCGAGTACGCCCTCGAGTACGGCAGTGACGCGCTCGAGATGCACGAGGATGCCGTCGGACCCGACGACCTGGTGCTGATCATCGACGACGTGCTCGCAACCGGGGGAACAGCGACGGCGGCTGTGCAGTTGGTGCGCAATGCCGGGGCGTCGGTGGCCGGAGCAGCATTCGCCATCGAACTCGGCTTCCTCAACGGTCGCGACGCACTGGCCGATGTTCGGGTCAGCGCCGTGGTCACTTATCCTTAGACCCCGAGAGTAGGAGCGCAGTGAACCCACCGAGCACGCTCGCCGAAGACCCGACCAGCGCCTCCGTGGCCTGGCTCGACCCGCTCGATCCAGCGCTCGTGGTGCCGCTCCTCGAGGAGTTCCGTACCCACCACCCGAAGTCGCCGACGACGCGCATCACGCAGGCCTTCGAGTTGTCCGCCGAGGCCCACAAGGACCAGCGCCGCAAGTCGGGCGAGCCCTACGTCACGCATCCGCTCGCCGTCGCCATGGTGCTGGCGCAGTTGGGCATGGACGACATCACACTGTCGGCGGCGATCCTCCATGATGTTGTCGAGGACACCGGTGTCACCCTCGATGACCTGAACTCGAAGTTCGGTCCAGACGTGGCCGCCATCGTCGACGGGGTCACCAAGCTGGAGCGCATCCACTTCGACTCGAAGGAGGCACAGCAGGCCGCCACCATGCGCAAGATGCTGGTGGCGATGGCCAAGGACCTACGCGTCCTGCTCATCAAGCTGGCCGACCGACTGCACAACATGCGCACGATCGGCGCGGTCGATGAAGAGTGGAAGCGTCGCCGCACTGCGCAGGAGACACTCGACATCTACGCGCCGCTGGCACACCGCCTCGGGATCGGCGAGATCAAACACGAGCTGGAGGATCTCAGCTTTGCCACACTAGAACCCCGGAAGTTCGCCGAATTGCAGCACATGGTGGCGACACGGGCTCCTGAAAGAGAGCTCTATCTCGCTACTGCGCTTTCGGACGTCAAGGAGCGACTTGCAGAGTTGCACATCGAAGCCGAGGTGAGTGGCCGGGAAAAGCACTACTGGTCGATCTACGAGAAGATGGTCGTCAAGGGCAAGGAATTCGACGACATCCATGACCTGATCGGCATCCGCGTACTGGTCGAGTCGGTGAAAGACTGCTACGCCGCGTTGGGTTCCATCCATGCCACTTGGAAGCCGATCCAGGGTCGGTTCAAGGACTACATCGCGATGCCGAAGTTCAACCTCTACCAGTCGTTGCACACGACGGTGGTCGGCCCGGACGGTCGGTTCATGGAGTGTCAGATCCGTACGCGGGAGATGCATCAGATCGCGGAGTTCGGCATTGCCGCTCACTGGAGCTACAAGGATGCCCGCCGCGCCCGCCGTGGCGATGGATCGGCGTCCGTGCAGCCCGGTGATCTGGCGTGGCTGCAGCGTCTTGTCGAAACCCAGCCCGAATCGCAGGACCCCAATGCGTTCCTCGACATCATCAAGGTCGATCTCGACCAGGACGAGGTGTTCGTCTTCACGCCCAAGGGCAAGGTCGTCACGCTTCCGGTCAACGCGACACCGATCGACTTCGCCTACGCGATCCACACCGACGTCGGCCATCGGTGCATCGGCGCCCGGGTCAACGGCCGCATCGCCCCGCTCGAGGCGAAGCTCAGCTCGGGTGAGACGGTGGAGGTCATCACCTCGAAGGTCGATACCGCCCAGCCGAGTCGTGACTGGTTGCAGATCGTCGTCACGCCGCGTGCCCGTAACAAGATCCGTCAGTGGTTCTCGAAGGAACGACGAGATGAATACATCGAGAACGGGCGCGAGGAGGTCAGCAAAGCGCTTCGCAAAGAGGGCCTTCCGGTTCAGAAGTTTGCTGCTCTCTCCGTCACCAAGCCTGTGCTCGATTCGTTCGGATTCTCCGATCTGGAGGCACTGTACGTCGCAGTTGGCGAGCATCATGTGTCGGGCGCAATGGTGGCCCAGCGGGTCAAGCGTGAGCTCAGCAACGGCGAATCGGAGTTCCAGCTCCCGGCCCCGAAGGTCAGCCCAAGTCGCGATGCCCGCCGTCTACGGGCCCGTACCGATGTCGGCGTCCATGTCGACGGCCTCGACGACATGCTCGTGCGCCTCGCCCGGTGCTGCACGCCCGTGCCGGGCGACGAGATCATCGGCTTTGTCACCCGAGGCCGTGGCGTGTCGGTTCATCGGACCGACTGTGGCAACTCGAACTCGCTGCAGATCGGGGAAGGGGCGCGCGTCGTCGATGTGGAGTGGGACCGCGCGATCGACAACCGCAAGTCCGTCTATGTCGTGTCGATCATGGTGGAGGCCCTCGACCGGGCCCGCCTTCTCGCCGATGTGGCCCGTGTGCTGTCCGACCATCACGTGAACGTGCTCGGCTGCACCACCCATACCAGTGCGGATCGGGTCGCTCATCAGCGCTTCGACTTCGAACTGGCCGATCCGGGCCATCTCGACGCCATCCTCCGCTCGGTGCGCGCCATCGACAGCGTCTACGACTCGTTTCGGGTGTTGCCGCAGCGCCAGGGCCAGGGCTAGTACGAGGCACGTGAGGAAGCCGACGCGGGATACGGAGCAGCGAGACGTTTCGTTCTCTGTGCTGGCTGGTGGTCCCGACGACTCTTCGCGCGAGATCTGTTCGCCAAGCGGCGCTCGGCTGCTCCGGCAATAGCTCGACGCGCACGGTTTGATGCGATGTTGGCGAAGATGGGCGATACTTGAGCCATGGATCTTGGAGCGCCGGAAATAATCATGATTTTGGTCATCGTGCTAGTGCTGTTCGGGTCAACCAAGATCCCCAAGCTGGCCCGTTCGCTGGGCGAGGCCTCCAAGGAGTTCAAGAAAGGCATCGAGGAAGGCGAGTCTGCTGGATCGAACCCAGCCCCGGCGAAAGCGGCATCGATCGCCGAGCCCGAGAGCACGCCGACGCCGATGTCGGCTACCTCCACGCATTCCGAGCCTGGAGTGGCATCGGGGGTATCGGCGCCGGCCGCCACGATGGACGAAGCCGGTACTCCCAGTCAACACGACTGAGCCAACGCGACGCTCCATCAGTTTCCGAACTGACCACGACCTTGGCGGCCGCCAATAGGGTTGAGAAAACGTCCGCCACGATCCTTTCAGATTGCGGGTGCGTCGCGCGGGAGCGCCGGTTTGCCGCCCCCTCGTGCGGCCCCCAGGCTGAGACGTCGCCGATGCTGGTGACGACGCCCGACGCGACGACGATTCGTGCGGGCAACCGGCCATCGAGGTACCGATGCCAGAGTTCTGGTGGCCCGGGCGCGGATCGCTCGACGAACACGTTCGCGGTTTCGGCGCCGACGAAGTCGCCACCGTCGGCATCGGTTGGATCGATGGCGCGGGGTACTGGGTTTCGGGTTGGCCTCCGCACGGGTCAGCGGGTCCGGCCACGACGGCTTACTTTTTTCTGGTTGTCGGTGTTGCTTTCGTGGGTGGGGCGGCGATGCCGAAGGCCTTGAGCATGTCCATGTGGCAGGTGTCTCTGAAGTAGGCGTTGACCGTGGCCGTGGCTGCCTTGTCCGCGGCGCTCGGCGTGCTGAGGGCGCTGAACGCGGTTCTGTCGAGCTTGGTGGGTTCGTATCCGGCCTTCTTCATTGCGTCGGCCATGATTTTGGACGGCTTCATGGTGAGCACGACGGCGTCTTTGATCGAGGACGGCGCGAGGGCGATGAGCTTCGGGATCTGAGCGGCCTGCATCTCGTAGAAGGCTTTGATCTTCTTGGTGTCATGGGTTGCCATTGCGGTCGAGAGATCGGCTTTCACGGTGTCTTTGAGACCGGCACGGGACGCGTCGCAGAATGCTCCGCCGCCGCTGCCGAGTGCGACTGGGTCGATCGTGGCCGGCGTCGCGGACCATGCGGGGTTGGCGGTCGCAACTCCGGCGCAAACGGCGACGATGAAGCCGATCGCTCGCACGGACCTTTTGATGACCTTGTTCGTGTACAGGTGATGTTCCTGTCTGATCAGTTGTGTCGGAGGAACGGTCAAGTGCGTGCTGCAGCCGCGGTCGCGAGGAGCTGCCTGCTGGGGTAGGACGGTGTCGCGAGGTCGGTGAACATGGGTAGATGCCTACTACCATCGTCCGTGTTCGCTATTCGACGACCGCTCCCGGCTAGTACTGCTTGCGGGCGGCAATGGCACGGCGGTTGGCGGCCAGCGCCTTGTCCATGTCGCGCTTGGCGTCCCGGTCGGCCATCACGTCGCGCTTGTCGTGCTGCTTGAGGCCACGGCCGAGGCCGAGCTCGACCTTGGCCCGACCGTTCTCGAAGAAGATGCTCAGCGGCAGGATTGCGAGGCGGCCCTGCGCGGATTCCTGCGCGATCTCGTGGATCTCGTGCTTGTGCAACAGCAGCTTGCGGGCCCGCTCCGGCTGGTGGGCGCCAAAACCGTGGGCGTAGCCGTAGGGGGAGATATGGACTCCGAGCAGAAGGATTTCGCCCCGTTCGACTCTGGCGTACGCGTCCTTGAGCTGGACCTTCGCGTCTCGCAACGACTTGACCTCGCTGCCCATCAGGGCGATGCCAGCCTCGTACGTGTCGACGATCTCGTAGTCGTGGCGCACTTTGCGGTTGTTGGCGACGACCTTGCGCCCGCCGCCTGTCGTCCCAGGCGCAGGCTTCCCCTTGCCGGGGTTCGGTTTGGTGAGCTTCGGTGCGGCCATGACCAGTCCATTCTGGCTGCACTCAGGGCGCACCGCCGACGTCTTTGCGTCGGCGTCATTCTCTAGGCGTTGCCGACAACCCTCGGCTTCCGAAACGCCTTGGTCGCCATCGCTTCGCGCTGTACTCGCCGCTGGCGTGCTCGACGGCCCCGTGCCTCCAATGCTGCATTGAGAGGCTGAACTTTCGGGCGCCGGGTCTGAAGCCGATTGTCGCGTGCAACAAAGAGGCGCTTGATGCGGGCACGAGCAGTCGGTCGGCCCAAGTCGTGCCCGATGCTGACGTTGACCAACTCGATGCTCACTTGGACAGCGTCGCGGGACCGGGCCCGGCTGTCGTGTCGCCGGGCGTGGGGTGTTGCCGCGTCCGAGCGTGGATGCGTGTCGCCGAGGCGCGTTCGGTTGTCAAGGGGCGGCTGCCGGATCGTATGTCCACAGATGCTGGGGAACTCGATCAGCGATGGTGGGCGTCAGCGGATGGGTGTGGCGATAGCGATGATTTCTCCGGTTGTTCGGATGCGGATGGTGACGGTGCCGCCGGGTTGGAGGTCGGCGGTGAGTTCTTTGATGTGGAGGTGGCGGTGGTGGGGGTCGCAGAAGAGGCCGAGGACTTCGACATTGGTGTATCCGTGGTCGTTGAGCCATTCGTTGAGGTGGTGGACTTGGCAGCGTGATGCGGGTTCGCGGCACTGGGGGTAAATGCAGTGTCGGTCTCGGACTTCGACGGCGAGGCGTTGTGCGGCGGTGGGGTAGCGTTTCGCTCGGCCGAATTTCAGGATCTCGCCTCGTCCGCTTTGGAAGAAGTAGTAGAGGTCGGCCTTGGTGGCGGCGAACAGGTTGGTGGTGATGGGGATGGGTCCGTGGCCGAGGATCTCTGCTTCGTATCGGTCGATGTCGAACACGATCACCACCGTCGGCTTCGCCTGGATGAAGGGCACGGCCGGGGCCGGGTGTGCGGTGGGCGTGTTGGCACCGTCCGCCGCCACTGAGGCATCGGCCGCCGACGAGAGATCCGAGGCAACCGGCGCATCAGACGCTGGCGAGTGTTCTGACGCGCCGGTCGGTCTGGTGCCGTTCGGACTCTTTGCAATCCCGAGCAACTGCAACAGCGCATCGAGGCGTCGTTGGTCCCGTGAATCACCGCCGTGGCCGCCGATGATCCGTGCTCGTTCGGGATGATCGGCCCGCCAGTTGGCGTCCATCACTGATCGGAGCAGCGATTCGAAAAAGGCGCCTTCGATCGGCGGGAGCAGGCCACGTATCGCGACCATGCCTTCCGGCCCAGCCGCGATCACCAGGCGACGAAGCGCCCGCTGTCGAGCAGACGCGTCGGCCCCCGATAGATGCGACAGCCGGACCTGCTCGACTTCGTCGCGGACATCCTCGGGCAGCTTCCCGACCGCCGCTATGGCGACGACATCGAGGTCTTCGGCATGTTCGCGGATTGGGCCGAGCGCCGCGAGATGCTCACCCGACAACAATCCCGCGGCCAGTAGCCCGGCCGCGACGGGTGACTGACCGACGACCGCTGCGATGAGGCGACGCCGACGAGCTTCGGACGCTGACGTGCCCGTGACCCGGACAAGCGCGGTGAGCGCGTCACGCGACTCCGGCAGCGACCCCACTAACGTTGCGCTCGCGGACTCGACCTGACGACGGATCCGTTCCAACACTCGAAGCCCGTCTTCGACCTGCGACGTGCTCCACCCGTCCGGAATCACCGTCTGCACGTCGACGTGATCCCACGGCGTCTGATGGGCCTGCTGCTCGCTTGTTTCGGCCTCGCAAGTAATTGACACGAACATATGTTCGTACATTGCAGTCCGGATATCAAGCTGTTTCACGATATTTCCGAAGTTCCTATCGACGTGGCGCTGAAGGGTTGGCCCCGGTCATCACAAGCGGTGCCGGCCCTCCTCGAAGATCGACAGGTACGTGGCGAGTGGATCAAGCCCGACCGCAGCGCGGCGTTCGTTGACCGACTCGGGGTCGGCCAACGTACGAGGCCGCCAGCGATCGGCGCGCTGCGCCAACAGCCAGGCGTTGCGGGCCCCGTCGTCCCCCACGAGCGTCCGAGTCGGCCAACCCTGTTGATCGATGACGCTGCCCAGCCACTCCGTGTTCTCGCGGTCCACCCGAGCGAGCGTGTCCACGAGCTCCTGTTCGAAGGGCCGCAAGACGATCACCGTGTCAATGTCGTCCAGAGGGCTGTCAGCGCTTTGCGGGCTGCTTGATCGACGTCGACCCGGCGGCGTCGCTCAGACTGGAGAGGAAGGTCCATCGAAGGGACGGTACCCTCGTCGCCGTGCTGCAGCTCGATCACCACGCCTATGCCCAGATGGTCGCACTGGCGTACGACGGCCTACCGCTCGAGGCCTGTGGACTGCTGGCCGGGCAGCCTGGTGGCACGGGCATCAACCGAGCCGCAGCTCGGTGCGAACGGTTCTACCCGACCGACAACACTGCTCGTTCGAGCAAGGTGTACGCGGTCGACGCGAAGCAGCATCTGCGAGCCGAGCGGGACGCTGACGCTGCCGGTATGGAGATCATCGGCGTCATGCACAGCCACACGCACACGGATGCGTACCCGTCCCCGACCGACATCGCCCAGGCGCCCGACCCGTCGTGGCATTACGTGATCGTGTCGCTGCGCCAGGAGTCACCCGTGCTGCGCAGCTACCGCATCGTCGACGGGAAGATCGCCGAGGAGCAAGTGGTTGTCGTCAGTCGATAGACCCAATTCCCGACTCGTCCGGTCATGATTCGCCGGAGTCGGCAGTAAGGTCGCGAACACCCACACCGAGCACCACCTACACCGAGCACCACCCACACCGAGCACCACCCACACCGAGCAAGCCGAGCACGAGGTTCGAGATCACCATGGCCACCGTCGACATCCGCGTCCCCACCATTCTTCGTGTCCACGTCGGTGGGCAGAAGGCCGTGCAGGCCACCGGCAGTACCGTCGGGGAGCTCCTGACTGATCTCACGACCCGATTCCCGAGCATCGGCGGGCAGATCGTCACCGACGACGGCAGCCTGCACAAGTTCGTCAACGTCTACGTCAACGACGACGACGTGCGGTACATCGGCAAGCTCGAAGCTCCGGTCAAGGACGGCGACGTTGTATCAATCCTGCCAGCCGTGGCGGGCGGCGCGGCCTAGGCCGCTCCGTCGGAGAAGGCAAGGATGGCCATCGTCCGCTCCGTTCTCGACCTCGTCGGCAAGACGCCGATGGTCGACGTGTCGGTGCTCAGTCCGAACCCACGCGTGAAGATCTACGCCAAGCTCGAAGGGCAGAACCCGGGCGGGAGCATCAAAGACCGCATTGCCATCTCGATGATCACCGAGGCCGAGAACGACGGTCGCCTGAAGCCGGGCGCGACGCTGATCGAGTCGTCCTCCGGCAACACCGGCATCGGCATGGCGCTCGTCTGCGCCCTGAAGGGCTACACCCTCAAGATCGTCCTGCCCGGCAACGTCTCGCCCGAACGTCGCCAGATGCTGGAGGTCTACGGCGCAGAGATCATCGACTCGCCGGCGTCCGAGGGCTCCAACGGTGCCGTCGTGATGGCCAAGCGGCTGGCCGGGGAGAACCCGGACTGGGTGTTCCTCTACCAGTACGCAAACCCCGCCAACCCGAAGGCCCACTTCACCACTACGGGTCCGGAGATCTTCCGCGACTGCCCCGAGGTCACCCACTTCGTGGCCGGCATGGGGACCAGCGGCACACTCATCGGTGTCGGCTCGTACCTCAAGAGCGTGAAACCGAGCGTAGAAGTGTGGGCCGTCGAACCGCCGAGCGGCGAGCAGGTGGACGGCCTACGCAGCCTCGACGACGGCTACATCCCGCCGATCTTCACCGACAACAACGGCTTCGACCTGCTCGACCGCAAGAAGGTCATCGGTCCGCGCGAGTCGATCGAGTGGACCCGGCGCATGGTCCGCGAGACGGGCGTGTTCGCCGGCCTTTCGTCGGGGGCGATCATGGCCGCAGCAGCGAAGTGCGCGGCCGAGATCGACGAGGGCGTCATCGTCACGATCGTGTGCGACGCAGGCTGGAAGTATCTCTCGACCGGGGCCTATGCCGGCGATCTCGACGAAGTGACCGAGAACGCCAAGAAGGTCATCTATTTCTGAGGGCACAGGCCCTAACCTCGGTGCTCATGTCGTCACGCAGCTATGGCCGTTCCGCGGCCGATCTTCGGCCCGTCTCCTTCCAGCGGGACTACACCGAGTTCGCCGCCGGGTCCGTTCTCGTCAGCTTCGGGCGTACCCGCGTGCTCTGCACGGCCTCGCTCGACGAGGATGTGCCGCGCTGGATGAAGGGCTCCGGCAAGGGCTGGGTCACGGCCGAATACTCCATGCTTCCCGGGTCCACGCCGGATCGCACTGATCGTGAGGCGGCGAAGGGCAAGCAGTCCGGGCGCACGCAGGAGATCCAGCGCCTCATCGGACGTTCGTTGCGCAGCGTCACCGACATGAAGGCGCTCGGCGAGCGCCAGATTCTGCTCGACTGCGACGTCCTGCAGGCCGACGGTGGCACCCGGACGGCCAGCATCTGCGGTGCGTATGTCGCCCTTCACGACGCCTGCACCCGCCTTGTGCAGAAAGGTGCGCTGAAGTCGAACCCGCTCATGGCAGCGTGCGCGGCGATCAGTGTCGGCATCGTTGCTGGCACGCCGAGCCTGGATCTCGACTACTCCGAGGACTCGACGGCCGAGGTCGACATGAACGTCGTCATGACGTCGGAGGGGCGGTTCACCGAGGTGCAGGGGACGGCCGAGGGCAAGGCGTTCTCACGCGCCGATCTGGATATCATGCTCGGTCTCGCCGAAGCCGGCATCACTCGGATCTTCGCACTGCAGCAGGCAGTTCTCGACCTGCCCCCGGAGGTCCGGTGAGGGCGCGCCCGGTCGTACGCGCACCTATTTTCGGTGCACTTATCATAAGCGCGCTGAGCATTACCGCCTGCTCGAACTCGAGCGGAACCCTGCCGCCGACGACTGTGGCAGACACCACGCTCTCCGGCGCCGCGCCGACTGTGGCCGAGTCCAC
>JAYUDQ010000741.1:0-3175 GCA_043739745.1 Acidimicrobiia bacterium
GACGAGCTCGATGCTCGCGAGTTGCAACGTGCACTCATTCGTTCGGCGCGGGAGGCGAGGGCGAGAAGGGGTCGCCTCGCCTTGGCCACGCGTGTCGTCGAATCGCTTCCCGTCATCCTGTCCCGCCCAGGGCTGCGGGCCTGGTCGGCCCTCAGCGCGGGCTTGGGCATCGGTATGTTCGGCATCCCGGGCGCGCCGTTCGGGGCCGCGTTGATCTCCTCGGTGGCGCGTTTCGGGCTTCCAGCAGTTGACGTCCCGTTCGTGCCGTTCACGCGTTGCGCGCTGGTCTGTTCGGTTGGCGATGTCGCCCCCTCCGTGGTCGCTCGTGACGGCGCTGCCGTCGTCGTCGATACCGTCGAAGTTCGCGTCAGCTACGACCATCGGGTCTGTGACGGTGCCCAATTGGCGGGTCTCTTCGAAGACTTCCTCAACGCCTGCTACGGATCGGATGCTCCCGGAGCATGACCGGCCCGGGACCGGGTCGCCTGACCGGCCTGCGACCGGTGACAGGCCAACTGGCTAACCTCACCTCGGTGGCCCCCCGACCTGCGCCGAAGCGGCCTCGCAAGCAGACACCTCCCAAGGGTGCCGACGAGGTCCGTGAAGCGCTCGTCAAGGCCGCCATGCATCTGCTGCCGCGCAAGGGTCCGGGTGGCGTGAGCGGTCGTGACCTCGCCGAGCGGGCCAAGGTGAACTACGGCCTCCTCCACCACTACTTCGGCACGAAGCAGGCCGTCTTCACGGAAGCCTTCCTGTGCATGCGGGCCGACTTCATCGAGCGTCACGGCACCGCAGGCTCGGCCGAACTGGTACTCGATCAGCAGGACCCGTTCCTGCGCACGATCGTGTGGACCTCGCTCATCGACCCGAAGGTCTCGAAGCCGGTCCGGGATGGGCTGATGGCGGGCCAGCAGCTCGACGCGCTACGCGAGCGGATGCCGGCATCGACGCCGGCCGCAGCGCTCAAGGCGCGGGCCATGCTGCTGCAGGCCGCACAGCTGGGGATGGCCACGAACCTGCAGATGCTGTTCGAGATCTTCCGGGTCGACAGCGGCGAACGTGATGCGGTCGAGGCCGAGCTTCGTGCGGTGTATCGCGAGTTCGGCGGCTGAGCTCCTGTTACGCCCCACGGAGCGGCGGGACGGTCCGGGCCCGAGTCGCGCAGTCGGGTGCGTGAGGTCTAGGCAACGGCCTGGCGCAATGCGGTGAGGCCCTGCGGTTCGGGAACCTGACGCGCATGGTCAACCCTGCGGTGTTCTGGGTCATCGGAGGGGCTCCGATGACCCGGTCCACCGTGTCATGGATGATTCGCGAGCGGAAGCGACTGCGAGCGGTGGTGGTCGTTCCGTCGCGGGTCGGGCCACGCTTGGGACTCTTGGCTACGGTCGAATCCACCTTGATTGTGATCTGAAACGCCGCACTCCGCGGGGTGAGTCGGATCAGATCGAATCTCCGGCGGATAGGGGTCGCTGGGACCCCCTCCGGTGTTCTGGATCACCGAAGGGCTGATCCTGCGCGGGGGCTGCCCGAGCGCCCAACTGAACGGCGTTGAACCGTAGGCAGGCCCTGTCGCTGTCAGTACGTCACGGTCGCGTCAGTGCGTCACGCCTCGACGTAGTCGGCAAGCAGATCCGGTACCTGCAGATGCGTAGGGATGCGGTCCCGGCCGATCATCGCGTCGAGCGTCGCATGCACATGCCAGATCCGCCGCTCCTGATAGTTGAGCGGGATGCCGTTGTGGGCGGCGACTTCGACCGAGCGCTGGATCGGTTCGAGGTTGGCCATGTCCTCGTCCATCACGATGTCGAAGCCGGTGAGGCGTCGCTCCCATCGCTCGGGACGGGTTCCCGTTCCCCAGTCCGGGCCGAACCACACCACGTCGAGCCGGGTTCGGTCGATGGCCAGCGGCCAGAACAGCAGGAACGGGAACCCGCTCGCCTCCAATGGCGTGATGAGGTTCGGGAACATGCCATATGCAGGATTCGTGGTCCAGAACAGATCGTCTATTCCCGGTATCCGGGGTAGCCCGGCGACGTTCTCCCGACCGGCCAGCGCCCTTTCGGTATACGGCGTGACCATGCCGGTATGACCGTTCGGGAACAGTTCCATCACCGCGCCGCGTCCGTCGAGCGTCTCGGCCACCGTCGACTTGTGGATGGTCTTGGCGTGGTACACCTCGAGGAATCCCTCCGCCATGATCTTCCAATTGCAGCGAATGTCGTACGACTTCTTGCTGACGACGCGCAGTGCCGCACCGGCAATCTCCGGAAGCCGATGCGCAAGCGGTGCAATCCATTCGAGCAATGGCGATGCGTCGGCATCGAGATTCACGAACACGAACCCGCCCCACTGCTCGCAGCGCACTTCGACCAGGCCGCGGTCCTCCTTGCACAGCCCGACGAAGTCCCGCTCGTCGGGCACGCGGACAAGGCGACCCTCGAGGTCGTAGCCCCACGAGTGGTATTGGCAGACGAGCATCCGGGCCACACCCTCGACATCACGCACCACCGGCGCGCCGCGATGGCGGCATGCGTTCATGAACGCCCGCAGCGAACCGTCAGTGCCGCGCACCAGCAAAATCGGCGCGAGCGGGATGTCGAGGAGTCGGTACGCGCCAGGCTCGGTCAGCTCGGTGGCATGTGCCGCATAGAGCCATGATCGGCGGAAGACCCGATCGATCTCGAGCTCGTACATCGCCGTGTCCGTGTAGCGCCCGAGCGGGAGGTCCGGCAGTTTCGGGAACCCGTTCGGCGGCTCGGTGCGAGCAGTCTCGTAGGCCATGCGGCGGCGGAGCTCCGCCACCTGCCCGACGTCCACTACTGCCCGCCGGCGACAGACACAACCGACTGCCGTGCGACCCGCACGGGAATCGCGCTCTGCACGACCATCCCGTTCACCGGATCATGGCCATCGGACGTGGACACCAGGCGGCTGGTAGGCGTGCCGATGTCGCGCACCTTCTCGTCGGTCAGCGCGCCGCCGCCCCACGAGTGCGCCATGGAGATGACGCCACGCCGGACGTCGGGTGAAGCCGCGACCACGCCGGTGATCGACGAATGCGGCGACGTGATCTCGATCAGATCGTCATCGACCAACGACAATTCATCCATGTCGAGCGGGTTCATATGGGCGTGGTTGGTGGTGCCGGCGCTGCGACGCAGGGCACTGAGCTCGC
>JAYUDQ010000742.1:0-8130 GCA_043739745.1 Acidimicrobiia bacterium
GTCCCAATCCCATGGCGGGCGACAGCCACAGCGAACGCGCTGACGGGCAACTTCCGGCGGCTCACCGTGAAGTAGAAGATCAACCAGCAGGCGGGACACTGTCAGGCGGCGCCGGGTCTGCGCATGGGAGGCTGAGCCCATGACGCAGCTCAGCCCGGAGGAGGAGCAGATTGTCGAGTTGGTTGCACGGTTTGTCGACAACGAGGTCAGGCCGGTCGTGCACGACCTCGAAGCCGACAACACCTATCCCGAGGCCCTCATCGAGCAGATGAAGGAGATGGGTGTGTACGGGCTCGGGATCCCCGAACCGTACGGGCCGTACAACGTGTCGTCACGCTGCTACGCGCTGGTCGCCGAGGAACTGGCTCGCGGCTGGATGAGCCTGGCCGGCGCGTTCGGCGGGCATTCGGTCGTGTCGAAGCTGATCCTGCGTTTCGGGACCGAGGAGCAACGTCTGAAGTACCTGCCCCGCATGGCCACCGGTGAGCTGCGGGCCACGATGGCCCTCACCGAACCGGACGGCGGCTCCGATCTGCAGAACCTCCGCACCGTCGCGAAGAAGATCGACGGCGGCTACGTCATCAACGGCTCCAAGACATGGATCACCAACGCCCGCACGTCCGGTCTGATCGCGCTGCTCTGCAAGACCGACCCCACGGCCGAACCGGCCCACCGCGGGATCAGCATCCTCCTCGTGGAGAAGGTGCCCGGCTTCACCGTCGGACGGGACCTTCCGAAGCTCGGCTACAAGGGCGTCGAATCGTGCGAGCTGTTCTTCGACGACTGCCGCGTCCCCGACGACGCCCTCCTCGGGGCCGTCGAGGGAACCGGCTTCGCGCAGATGATGGGCGGTCTCGAAGTCGGCCGCATCCAAGTCGCGGCGCGTGCCATCGGCGTCGCCCGAGCCGCGTACGACGCTGCTCTGCAGTACGCACAGGACCGCAAGTCTTTCGGCAAGCCCATCTGGCAGCACCAGTCCGTCGGCAACCTGCTCGCCGACATGGCCACCCAGATCACCGCCGCACGCATGCTCAACCTCCACGCCGCCGACTGCCTCGACACCGGCCGCCGCGCCGACATGGAAGCCGGCATGTCCAAGCTCTTCGCCTCCGAGATGGCCGCCAAAGTCACCCTCGACGCCATCCGCATCCACGGCGGCCACGGCTACTCCAAAGAATTCGACGTCGAACGCTTCTACCGCGACGCGCCGCTCATGATCGTCGGCGAAGGCACCAACGAGATCCTCCGCGGAGTCATCGCGAAACAAGCCATCGGACGTCGCACACTGTTCTGAGCGAGCCCCGCTCGGAGGGTCAGGGTCGACACCGCAGTGCTTCTCGAAGAAGACGATCGCCGCGCCAACTCGACGCCCTCGACGCCTTGGGTCAGCAATTGGCGAGAGCGTCGAGGGCATCGCAGATCTGCCGTCGTCCGGCGACGCCGAGTTGGCCAAGCCGCCTGGTGAGCACCGACTTCGGGACGGCGGCGAGGTTGTCGAACGTGGCCACGCTGTCGTGGTCGATCCCCTCGTCGGGCCCGAGGCGTATGCAGGTCGGGATGTCTCGGATGGTGCTGGTCAGTGGCGCCACGACGACGTTGTTGAGGACGGGGATGACGTCGTCGCGAGACACGATGAGCACTGGGCGGCGTCTCTGATTCGGTGTTTCCATGAGCCAGATTTCGGCCTGGGCTACCACGGCTCCGCCTCCGTCATCGCGATCGCGCTGGCCATTGCGAGTTCGTCGTCCTCGGACGTTTGGGGGCGTTCCCGGTACGACTGTGCGATTGAGGCGCCGACCCGTTCGCGGCGCACGGAGTCGGCGAGGTGATGAACGCCTCGCCGGATCACGGCCGAACGGTTGTCGGCGATGCCGTTGTGCACCAGTTCATCGATCAGCGCCAATTCTTCATCGGTGAACCGTGTCGGCACGGGCGTCGTCATACCGATGAGTATACGTAGTGTAGATCAGGAGAGGCCGCCAGATCGAGTGTCCGCCCCGCTTCCACTATCTCGATCGACGACATCAGGCGAACTGCACGGCAATTGAGCCCAGCGGGCCATAGTCCGCATGGAACGTGTCACCGGCGCGGACCCACACCGGCCGGGTGAACGATCCGGCCAGGATGATCTGCCCCGCCTCGAGCCCGACACCAAGCGGCGCAAGCTTGTTCGCCAACCACGCCACACCATTCGCCGGATGATTCAACACCGCCGCCGCGACGCCCGACTCCTCGATCACCCCATTGCGGTAGAGCAACGCCGACACCCAACGGAGGTCGACCTCGTCAGGCCGCACGACGCGCCCGCCGGTCACGATGCCCGCGTCCGCAGCATTGTCCGAGATCGTGTCCACGATCGTGCGTTGATGGCCGGTCTCGGGGTCGGACATCTGGACCCGGGCGTCGAGGATCTCGAGCGCCGGGGTGACGTACTCCGTGGCCCGCAGCACGTCGAAGATCGTGCAGTCCGGACCGCGCAGGTCAGTACCGAGCACGAACGCCAACTCCACCTCGACTCGGGGTCCGATGAAACGGTCGAGCGGCACCGTCGAGCCATCGGCGAAGAACATGTCATCAAGAAGCGTGCCGTGGTCCGGCTCGGTGATGTTCACCGACTGCTGCATCGCCCGCGATGTGAGCCCGATCTTGCGGCCCAGCAGACGCCGCCCCTGCGCGAACTTGATATCGGTCCACGCCCGCTGGATCGCGTACGCGTCGTCGACCGTCATCTCCGGGAACTGCAACGAGAACTGCCGCGTGGGCGTCTTCGTATCCTCCGCATGGTCGAGGCTCTGAGCCGCCGCAGCAACCTGATCCGGTGTCAGCATCAGCTCAGCTTGCCCGATACGCCGAGCAAGAACCCGATTGCTATTTCGTTGAAGCGAGCCGCGTCCTCGAAGTGCGGCCAGTGCTTCACGTCGGGCATTTCGATGACGGTTGCGTCGGGCATGAGCTCGGCGATGCGGCGCGAGGTGTTGGAGTACTCGCTGAAGTCCTGACCCGACGCGATCGAGAGCGTCGGTGCCGCAATGGTGCGCCACTGATCCTCGGTGATGAGGTTGCGGTCGCGCATCCTCCGACGTTGCGAAGGCGCGATTGGCCCCAGCGGTTTCCTGATCGCCGACGACGGTGAGATCGGTGCCCGCAACCAGCTCGGGCTCGCATCGCACAACCCGGAATGGGTCGTGCTCAACCGTGGCTTCGAGTCCGAGCTCACCGACACGAGTGGCACGCTTTCGTACGACAAGAGCGCCGAGACGCCGACGATGGTGCCGCCCGAGCACGCTGCGTTCCTGTACCTGGAGTCGCGCCTTGCCGACGAGGCCCGCTACGCCGAATGGGACGCGCTCTGGGATGACGACGCGCTGTACTGGGTGCCGATGCGCGAAGACGCGGATCCCGAACGCGAGGTCGCGTACATCTACGACAACCGGCCGCGCATCGCGAAGCGCATCGCCCAGCTGAAGACCGGGTGCCGGCACGCGCAGACACCGCCGTCCAAGATGCGCCGCCTCCTGTCCAACATCGAACTGCTCGACCAGACCGCCGACACCGTCACCATCGGGTCGAACTTCGTGCTGTTCGAATGCCGCTTCACGATGACGATCTGGGCCGGCCGTTACATCCACACGATCGTCCCGAGCGGCGACCGACTCGCACTCCGCGCCAAGACCGTCCACCTCGTCAACGGCGACGCGCCGCGCCGCCATGCTCGTACGGTCGGTCCTGCGGTGGCATCTCCGACGTTCGGAACATTTGCCCGGTGACAACGGGCGAAGCTTCCAATCGTCGGGGGCTGTGGTCAGCCGTAGTGGTAGCGGGCTTGCAGCACCACGATGTCATCGTTGTCGACGAGGTAGACAAGGCGGTGTTCCTCATCGATGCGGCGTGACCAGGCGCCGGCCAGGGCATGGCGGAGTTGCTCGGGTTTCCCGATCCCAGTGAACGGGTCGCGGGCGATGTCGTCGAGCAGTCGGTTGATGCGCTTCAGCACGGCCCGATCCGAGGCCTGCCAAGAGCGGTAGTCCTCCCACCCATTGGGTGTGAACACAAACCTCAACGGTCGAGTTTGTGCGCCTGCACCGAACCGGCGCGAGCCTGCTCCAAGCTCTCGAGGAGCCGCCGAACGTTGGCCGGCGAGCGCAGGAGGTGGGCCGTCTCTTCGAGCGCGCGGTAGTCGTCCATGGCGATGAGCATGGCATCGCCTCGCTTGGAGGTGATCTCGATCGGCATGCGGTCGGTGTTGACCTGCTCGATCAGGGGGAAGAGGTTCTTGCGGGCTTCGCTTGCCGTGATGGCCATTCGATCTCCAAGTGGAATTGGTACGAGATACCGTACCACACTTGGTGCGGGCCAGACGGGCCAGACGGGCCAGACGGGCCAGACGGTCAGACCCCGAGCAGCATCGTGCCGCTCGAGCAGAACCAGCCGCCCGTTCCGCTGACGCAGGCCACCTTCGCGTCGGGAACCTGACGAGGACCGCACTCGCCACGGAGCTGGCGGACGGCCTCCACGATGAGGAACAGGCCCCGCTGCCCCGGGTGGCAGGCCGAGAGCCCTCCGCCGTCGGTGTTGGTCGGGAGGGAACCGCCCAGCCGCAGTCGTCCGCCCTCAACGAACGGCCCGGCCTCGCCTTTGCCGCAGAAGCCGAGGTCCTCGATCGTGAGGAGCAGCATGGAGGTGAACGCGTCGTACAGCTCGGCCACGTCGACGTCGGCCGGCGTGAGCCCGGCCCGTCCGAACACCAGCTTGCCGGACGCGGCGGCCGGGCCGGTCGTGAAATCGCCCCACTGGCTCATCGACACATGCGAGACGGCCTCGCCCGAACCGAGCACCCAGACGGGCTCGGTCGCGAGATCGGCGAGGCGGTCCTCGGCCACGAGCACGGCGGCCGCGCCCCCGTCCGAACGGATGCAGCAGTGCAGCTTGGTGAACGGGTCCGCGATCATCGGCCCCGACAGGACGTCATCGATCGTGATCGGTGCCCGGAAGGCTGCGGCCGGATTGTCCTTCGCATTGGCACGCGCCGAAACCGCGATCTCTGCGAGTTGCTCGACGGTGGTGCCGTACTCGTGCATGTGCCGCCGCGCCGCCATCGCGTACTTCGAGATCAGCGTGTGCCCGTACGGCGCCTCCCACTGCTGGGGACCGCGAGTGCCCCAGTCGAGATTCGCCGATCGCAGCCCGCGAGCGAGATCGGACTTCGCCGTCGACCCGTACGTGACGAGCACGACGCCGGCGCGCCGCTCAGCGATCGCATCTGCGGCGTGCGCCGCCATGACCTCCCACGACGCGCCGCCTACGGTCGTCGAGTCGATCCCGCGCGTGCGCCCCGTGCGCAAACATGGCACCGACGTCATCGACGCGGCGATGCGTCATGTCCTCGATCGTCGGCCTGACGACGTCACGACGGGAGTGGTCTGGTACGACGCGAGGGTCGGCAACATCATCTTCGGTGACGACCAGCGGGTGGCTGCGATCGTCGACTGGGGGGTGCGCCGCTCGGTCCTCCGGAATTCGACGTCGCGTGGTGGGTGATGTTCGACGAGTACCTGTGTGAGGCGCAGGGATTTCGGCGCCTCGACGGCATCCCCGACCGCGAGCAAACCTTCGCCCGCTACGAAGCGCTCGGCGGCCGGCTGCTGCGCAACCTCCCCTACTTCCAGGTGCCGGCCGGGCTCGTGCTCTCGCTGATCATCTCACGACTCGTCGATCTGCTGGTCCGCAACGAGGTGGTGACGGAGGCCTACGGGGCCGGGCTGATCACCCGCATCACCGACATGACTGCCCGCCATCTGCGCTGATCAGGCGGACCTTCGGAACACTTGCCCGCAGCGACCGGGCAAACCTTCCGAAGAACGCCGGCATGGTGCGAGCGTGCGGCGATCGTCCCCACCAGCTGCCGGAGCGCAGCCTTGTCGACCTTGAGCATCGGCGTCAGCGGGATCGCATCCACGAGCTCGAGCCGATCCGGCGCCTTGTAGTCCGCAAGTCGTCGCGGACTCAGGCGCGGAGCTCGTCCAATGTCGGCGGCGATGTCGGGTCGGCGGCGATGTCGGGTCGGCGGCCACGACGAAGGCCACACCGATCTCGCCGATCACGGGCGCGGCGACACCGACGACGGCCGAGGTGGCCACGTCCGGATGCTCGGCAAGGACGTTCTCGACCTCCAGCGGGTAGACGTTGTAGCCACCGCGGATGTACATGTCGCCCGACCGGCCGACGAGCACGAGGTTGCCATCGTCATCGAAGCCGGGCAAGGTCCGAGCGAGGAGTTCCGGGACGAGCCGTGAGCCAGGACCGGTGCAGCGGAGCCCTCAGGACCCGTCGGCGCGTATCCGCGCCCGAATGATCATCGACAAGGTTTCGACCGCCTTGTCACGGGTGGATGGCAGTCCCGCCACCTCCTGGTAGTACCAGTAGCGGTCGATCATCACCTGGAGCGCCAGGCCGACCAGCCCGGGATCGTCGTCCGTGGTGTCGAGCCCGAACATGCGGGCGATCCGTCGGGCACTGTGCAGCTTGGCCTTCATGCCGGCGACGCGGAGCTGTGGGTCGTCGAGACCGGCTTGACCCCAGACGAGCAGGAACCCGCCGTGATCGTCAAGCACCTCCATGTATGCCCGCACCAGTTGCTCCACCAGATCCGGCGCCTTGCGGTCGGCCTGGACCCTCATGCGATTGAGGAACGCGTCCATCGACTTGTACGCGTCCGACCCGAGTGCCAGCAGCACATCGCGCTTCGAAGGGAAGTACGTGTAGAACGACGCCCGGGACACACCGGCCGCCGCGGCGATGTCCTCGATCTTCGTGCCGTGATAGCCACGCTGGAGGAAGATCACTCGAGCGGCGCTCTGTATCAGCGTTGACGTCCGCAACGCCCTGCGGCCCATCGTCGGCGCAGGCATACGGGACTCGCCTGCGAGCTTGAACTCGGTCCTGGCGCTGCGGGTCCGGGGGGCCTTCGTGGCCGGGGCCGGGGCGCTCGCATCGGCCGTACCGGCTGAGCCTCGGATGGTTGGGGTTTCGATCGTCATCCTGGAATCCTCTTCAGCCACCATTACCGGGGAGCTCGCTTGATTGTTCGGTTCGGAGGTGCTCGAGCACAGACGCGGGAACGCCGTTCCCATATCCTTGGCCCGGCCAATTGAACCAGCCACCGGCGGCCCACGTGCCACCATCAGGATGCGTGGTCGTCCCGGTGATGTAGCGCGAAAGGTCGGACACCAGGAACACCACGGCGCCGGAGACGTCCTCGGGGACAGGGACCCGGCCCATCGGAAGCGCGATCCGCGCACCGAACGGGTCGAGGACCGTCGAGCTCTGCGTGCTGATGAGACCCATGTTCGGAGTCGGTGTGATGTCCGGGGCGACGTTGTTCACACGGATTGCGTCGGGTGCCAACTCGACTGCAAGGCTGCGGGCGAAATGGGCGACGGCTGCTTTGGCGGCGCTGTACACCCCCCGGCCTTGATCCTGGGAACGGCCAGCGAGCAGGCATGGAGGACGTGCACGAGATTCGTCCGCAGCAGCGCGTCCCAGCCGCGCTCGTTGGTGTCCTCGAACGCAGCCTTAAATGTGCCGCCGACGACGTTGACGACGTTGACGACGTTGACGAGGAAGTCCAGCCGACCCACGGCCGGTCGACCGCGGCGAACAGCAGGTCCAGCGTCGCACGGTCGCGGACGTCGCCCGCATGCAGCAGAACATCGCCGTCAACATCCGCGCCGGCTTCGACAAGTGCGTCACGGACCCCGGCGAGAGCGGCCTCGTCGCGGTCGAGCACGGCAACACGCACGCCGTTCGCCGCGAGATCAAGGGTGACCGAGGCGCCGAGCCCGCCGGCGCCGTCTGTCAGCCCGGCCACCGTTCCCGCAAGTCCCGAACGTTCCTCCCACCAACCCATGAACTGACACTACTGTCAAGTTTGGTCGAGAGGAAAGTTCAGATGCCGGCAGCCGCATGCGCGTCCGTCGTCTGCTCCATGATCGACATGACGTCGGCCGAGATCTGCAGATGGTTGCGCATCCCCATCTCCTCCCATGCCCGCACGAGCAGCGACTTGGTTCCCATCAGGGTCGACAGCGGCGATCTCGCAATCGTCGCCGCCATCTCGTCGACGGTGCTGCG
>JAYUDQ010000743.1:0-8127 GCA_043739745.1 Acidimicrobiia bacterium
GCAGATCGTCCATTCGGTCGCCGCGGGCGTAGCCACCGGCGAGGGGATGCTCGAGGTTCGATTTGTGGCTGGCCGGGACCACCATGGTCGGACCATCACCGGGGCCGACGTCTCGAAGGGCCACGAGCACGTTCAGCTGTCCGCAGCGGAACACGCCGTTCTCGTAGCGGTACTGGGTCCGCATGGCGGCACGGTAGCCGCCCGAGTGGACGGGGTGGTGCCCTCCGGCCCTGCGGATCGTGGCGATGCACTCGTCGATGAAGACCCCTTCGGCGTACAACCCGGCTTCGCCTGCGTAGCGGCGCGCATAGCCGATCCAACCCCGATGGTCGATCAGGGGTCGAAGGCCGGCGAGTACTCCAGGCAGTTGTGGAGCTCGTAGCCGGTGTCAGGCGTGTAGTCGCGGCGCTGATATTGCCGGTCCATTCTCCGGCGGCGATCGGCGGGAACGAGTCGAACGCCGGGTTCAGCCCATCGAGCTCAGCAGCCGACAGCGCGCCATTGACGATGAGGAAGCCGTTGAGGTCGAAGTGGTAGTCGTCGAGGGCCGACGGTTGCATCGGTCGGTCGCAAGGTTGGTGAAGCAAGGATCTATCCCTTCACGGAACTGGAGGCGACGCTCTCCACGAAGTAGCGGTGCGCGGCGATGAACACGGCGACGGGGGGAATCGTGGCGATGACGACACCGGCAAGAACGAGGTTCTGCTTGTCCGCGGCCCGCCCGCCGAGGGTCGACAGCGCGATCGACAGCACCTTGCCGTCGAGGTTGCGTCATGAAGAACCGGCGCATGAGGAACGTTCCGTATGCGGCGATCACGCTCAGCGGGACCGCGAACACCAAGAACAGGAGGATGTTCTTGATCGACAGCCAGAACACCGCATCCTTCGCAGTGAGGATGCCATGCCAGCCGAACCAGTCGATGTGCATGAGCAACGACTGACCATTCGGGATCACACCGTCCAAGGGGGCGCCGGCGCGGGGCATTGAGCGGTAGCCGAGGGTGAACAGCGCGCCGTAGTTCTTGAGCCCCACGAAGTTCTTGTCGCCCAGGAAGTCCCAGTTGAAGAAGCTGATGAGGAGGGAGAAGACGAGCGGGCCGGCGAAGAAGAGCGAGAACCCGATCAGGCTGGGCGAGAGGTAGAGCCAGCCGGCGATCGTCTCGTTCTGTGCCTTGGTGGTGCCGAACGCGTCATCCGCACGGGAGCCGAAGGTGAATCGCATTGCATAGGCGCAGCCGAACAAGCGAAGCGCGCAGAACAGCGCCCAGGGGCGGAAGAGGCGGCCGGCGGCGAAACCGATCGTGTTCCACACGTGCTGCGAGAAGGGGAACCCGGCCAGGGCGATCCACCAGAACCCGTCATGGAAGCCCGCGGTCCGCTGAGCTGCGTCCGCGGACTGCGCGTCGCAACGTCGCAAACGCGCCGCCCGGCGAGAAAGCGAACCCGGCGAACGCAAAATCACCGCCCGGCGAGAAGCCCCAACACACCTCCGGTCCCGGCGAAAACCTCGAGGCCGGCGTCCGCGCACCTCAGGTCCACGAGTCGACCTTGTACCACTGCACCTTCGAGTCGGCGTGCGGTGAGCACTTCACCGAGATCCGCAACAACGCACCGGACCCCGACCCGAGCACGGTCAGCACACCGCGTGTGAAGCGGTCCGGTTCGACGCCGACCAGCTGCAGCAGACCGTGCTTGTCGACAAGTTCGAACGCAGCGCGTTCCCGCCGATCGAAGTCCTCGTCGAGCGCGACGTTGTCGGTGAACAACACAGCCGCCATGGCCGAGTCCCAGTCGTTCAGCAACGCGACGAGGCGCGCCCCGAGCCGCCCGATCGGCCAGTCGAGCCCGCGACCGCTCCCGTCCCCCAACGCTGCGCAGCGCAGGATGGCCCACGCCATCGGCCGGGCCGGCGCATAGGTGACGTTGCCCAACGTGATGACTCCCAGGCGCAGGTCCTTCGTCCAGCACATGTGCGAGCCATACCCGGGCAGGCCGCCACTATGCGACGAGGCGAGGCCAGCGGCTCGGTCGGGGTTCGTCTCGAGACCCATGCCGTACCAGGCGAACGGGTCGGTCGGGTCGTATGGATCGGGACGTTCGGCCACGGCGACCGCCGACATCATGCGGCGAGCCTCCCCGCTCAGCGGCCCGGGCGACGCCGGGTCCGAGAGGAACGCAACCCAGATCGCGAGGTCTTCGACCGTGCTCCAGAGGCCTCCGAGCGGTGCGAACGAACCATCGGCCACCGGTGGCAGGTCGGCGATGATCTCGCCGTCCTGCCACCGGTGAGGACCGGCCCAGTCGACGCTGTCAGGCGGCACGTCCCATCCCGTCGAGGCCAGTCCCAAGGGTTCGATCAACCGCGTCGTCACGAGATCCTGCAGGCGCGCACCGGACACCAGCTCGGCAATGCGGCCGGCGACGACGTAGCCGAGGTTCGAGTACTCGAACGCGGTACCGGGCAGGGCCGCGAACGCGACGCCCTCGGCCAGCACGATGTCGAGGAACGCCGGATCTGCGCCCATCTGCCGGTCGGCCCACGGATCGTCAGTAGCGAGGCCGGACGACATCGTGAGCAGATGGCGGGTGGTGACCTGCACCGCGGAAGCCGACAAGCGCTGTGCGGCCTCATCGAGCGCGCGCAGCCGGGGGTCGATCGATGCGATCGGGACATCGAGATCGAGCGCGTCTTCGTCGTGCAGTGTCATGAGCGCTGCGGCGGTGAACGACTTCGTCATCGACGCGATGCGGAATCGCGTCGAGGCGGTGGCACCGCCGATGCCGCCGACCCTGGCCAGCGCACCGTCGACGAGGATGCCGAACGCGACCTGCGGGATGTGACCGTGCGCGGCGAAGGCGGCCGCGATCGAGAGCTCGAGCGGGTGCGCGTCACCAGCCATCAGCAACGACTCCGGCTCAGCGGGCGAGCGCGGCGACGAGCGTCGGCAACAGCTCACCGATCGGGACGCGCTGCTGCACCATCGAGTCGCGTTCGCGGATCGTGACCGCCTCGTCGACGAGTGAGTCGAAGTCGATCGTGACGCAGAACGGCGTGCCGATCTCGTCCTGTCGGCGGTAGCGCTTGCCGATGGCCTGGGTCTCGTCGTAGTCGCACATGAAATACGGCTGCAGGAGCTTCTGGATCTCGCGGGTCTTGGCCGTCAGCTCAGGCTTCTTCGACAGCGGCAGGATCGCGACTTTGTACGGTGCCAGCGCAGGATGCAGGTGCAACACGACGCGGGTGTCGCCGTCGCCGCCGTCCTTGCCGGGCAGCTGCTCCTCGTCGTACGCAGCCATGAGGAAGGCCATCATCGTGCGGGTGGCACCGGCTGCGGGCTCGATGACATAGGGCTTGTAGCGCTCGTTCGTGGTCTGGTCGAAGTACTCGAGCTTCTGGCCGGAAGCGTTGGCGTGCTGGGTGAGGTCGTAGTCGCCACGGTTGGCGATGCCCTCCAGCTCACCCCAACCCCACGGGAACGTGAACTCCACGTCGCTCGTCCCCGAGGAGTAGTGCGACAGCTCGTCCACATCGTGCGGCCGGATGCGTAGCTGCTCGGGTGGAATCCCTAAGCGCACATACCAGTCGTAGCGTTCCTTGATCCAGTACTCGTACCACTGGTCCGCCTCGGCCGGAGGCACGAAGAACTCCATCTCCATCTGTTCGAACTCGCGTGTGCGGAACACGAAGTTGCCGGGCGTGATCTCGTTGCGGAAGCTCTTCCCGACCTGGGCGATGCCGAACGGCGGCTTCTTGCGGCTGGTCTGCAGCACGTTCGTGAAGTTGGTGAACATGCCTTGCGCCGTCTCCGGGCGGAGGTACGCGACCGCACCCGCGTCCTCGACCGGGCCGGCGTTGGTCTTGAACATCAGGTTGAAGGCGCGGGCCTCGGTGAACGTGCCCGACTTCCCGCAGGTGGGGCAGGTGTTCTGGTCGGCCAATTGGTCGAGTCGGTGGCGCGCATTGCAGTTCTTGCAGTCGACGAGCGGGTCGGTGAAGTTCGCCAGGTGGCCGCTGGCCTCGAACACCTGCGGCGGGTTGAGGATGGCCGCGTCGATCAGCACGACGTCGTCGCGTTCCTGCACCATCGAACGCACCCATGCGTCCTTGACGTTGCGCAGCATCAGCGCGCCGAGCGGTCCATAGTCGTACGTCGACCGGAAGCCGCCGTAGATCTCGGCCGACGGGAACACGAAGCCTCGGCGTTTCGAGAGGCTCACGACGCGGTCGAAGAGGTCCGGGAAATGCGTCATAGGGATCCACGCTAGTGCCCGGCGACATGCACCCCGGGGTGGATACTGGACCGATGGACATCGTGTCGAAGCTGCCCGACCCCGAGGTCAGCGTCTACGAGACGGCCGGCGGGGACGGGTTCTTCACCCGGCTGGTCGATGCCTTCTACGCGCGGGTGGCCGCCGACGACGTGTTGCTGCGCCTCTATCCGGACCCGATCGACCTCGGCCCGGCCCGCCAGCGCCTCACGCTGTTCCTGATCCAGTACTGGGGCGGGCCCACCACCTATTCGGACGAGCGCGGACACCCTCGGTTGCGGATGCGCCACGCCCCCTTCGCCGTGGGCGACCGCGAACGCGACCATTGGCTGGCGGCCATGACCGGAGCGCTCGACGAGGTGGCGCCGACGCCGGCGCTACGGGAGCGATTCGACTCGTACTTCGCCATGGCCGCTGATGCGATGCGCAACGTGTGAGGGTCGGCGGGGTCTGGCCTGTTCTTTGACGGGTTCTGCACCGTGACGGTGCAGAACCCGTCAATGTTGGCCGGGAGCTCAGCTGACGCTCACGGTGACAATCGAGGCATTGTTCGACTGCCGCTGGTCGACGTGGGCCGGCGCGCAGTACGCGCTGATCGAGAATGTGCCGGACGACTTGCCAGAAACGGCACTGAGGGCCATCCGCACGGATCGGGTCTGGCCCGCGGCCAAGGCCGCAACCCGAAACTCCTGTGACTCGTTTCCTTCGACGCTGTCGTAGCTCAGGTGGACGGGGAGCGCGAGCGCGAAGTACGAAACGACGTCGGCGGGGGGCGTCGACACCGCGCAAGAGATTTCGCGGGCGGCGAGTCTTCCCCGGTTCGAGACGGAAAGCGTTGCGTAGAAGTCGCTCCCGCGCGCCACCACGGCCGGAGCGGCGATCGCCGTTGCGATGTCGGTGTCGGGGTCGAGGACGCTCTGGCGGATGGTGGAGCGGGTGGTGGAACCGGTTGGGACGTCTCGGTCGATCCGGGCGCCGGCGGTCCCGCCGAGGCCGATCGTCAGGACACTTACGACCACGACTACGGCGCTGCGGTGGAGGGTGGATGTGATCTTCATGGCAGATCCTTTCTGCGTACTGCGGTGACGCGAGTGGTGGCTCCATCTCTGCGTGGAGGGACGATGCAGCACCGACTTCTCGCGGACCTCGCAATTCGTTCGCGCCTTGTGCTCGGGCGGTCACCACCAACGACGAAGGGGTAGCGAGTCGAAACTCGCTACCCCTTTCCGCCGCCTGCGCCCGTCGCAGTCGAACCTGACGCCTACCTGGTGGACGCCGCGAGACCTACCGTCCCTCGACGGAGATCAGCTGCGAGTCGAGCTGACGTCGGGGATCGGACATGCCCGCCGTCGCCACGATCAGCTTGTGCCCACCGGTCGACCGGAACTCGGCGATATGCCCCGTCCAGCTCGGGAAGGCCGGTACGAACGCCCCGGCTGACGGAATGGAGAACATACGATAGAGGGGGTTCGACGACGCCATGCGCATCGTGAAGCTCGATCCCTTCTCGCCGGCGGCGACCGGTTCGGCTTGGCCGACCGTCACACCGGTGGCCACGGACAGCCAGCTGTGCGCGGGGATGGTCAGCGAGTCGAGCCACTGCGGAAGGGCGGGATCGTCGAAGACGACAGGGTCGTCCAAGAACACCAGGCCCGAGTACGTCGGCGAAGTGAACGTTCCGTTGTCGGCACCAATCGTTTGCCCGTCGAATCCGTTCAGCGTCCAACCCTGCGGAACGCGGAACGTGACCCGCCAGTTCGGGAGCTCAGCGGTGTAGACGCCGCCAGTAAGCGGCGTCGGCTGCGACACCAGCGGCAGCGCGCTCGCGGTTCGGACCAGCTCGTCGCGTTCCTTGTCGGTCAGCTCGAATCGGGTCGGGAACAGCCGGCCGTTCGAGTTCGGCGAGATCTCGCCATTCCCCGTCATCGCGAATCTGACGGTGACGTCAGCATCAGGGGACGTGGGTGGCGGTCCCGACGGCTTGATGAGCCCCTCCTCGGTGTACGTGCCCGTCGCCCTCGCGTATCGACCGGTGCCGCCGACGATCGTGCCGCTCACGACCAGCTTGACGTCCTTCGAGAAGTCGGGAATCGAGGTCCCGTCCGGAAGCGTCACCAGCTTGAACCGGTAGTTGCCCTTCGCGACGACGAAGACCTTGTCCTCGTTCGCATTCGTGTACGTTCCGGACGCGACGTTGTGCATGATGAGCTCGCCGTTCGCCGGCGGCTCGAGCACCGTGGCATTCGGATCGTTGGCGAGCTCGACGGTGAACTCGCCGAAGCCCTTCCAGCTCGCTGAGCCCGAAGCAGTGAAGTCAAGACCGCGGGTGTGGCCGATTCCCTCCGACGTCGATGGGAACGAACGCGACGAGTCTGCCGACGCGGCCGGGACGGCAACCCACGCCGTCGCACCGAGCACCGCAAGGGCAAGGGCAAGGGGAAGGGGAACCACACCACGCCGGACCGCACGCCGGGCACCGACATCGTGACCGGTTCTCTGGACCTGGGTTGTCGGACGGCTACCTCGATTGGTCAAGTGCATGGCCTCTCCTCTGTGATCGTGGAGAGACCACCGTCCGGCACCGGCTTCGCGCGCCGTTCGCGGTTGGTTCGCAGGCCGCCGACTGCGGCACGCGTTCTCTGACCGGTTCTGCACCGTGATGGTGCAGAACCGGTCGAAGTTCGCCGGGAGCTACACGCGCACCGAGGCCGTCAGGCGGTCCGCAGAGGCCAGGGCAAGGCGGACCAGATCGGCGGAGGACATCGCCGAACCCACACGAACGGCGGAAGCCAGGGCGGTCGCATCGAGCCGAGACGCGACGATCTCCTCCGCGGCGCGCAACGGCGTCGAACCGGACCACCCGGTCGTTTGCAGCGCGGCGCAGAGGCGGGCGGTCATCTCGACCTCGCCAAGGGCGACGAATGAGGGCAGCATCGCCAGAACCGTGACCATCTGCTGCGCGAGGTCGTTGTCCTGGCGGAAGCGCTGCAGGACGGGGATGAGCCGCGCTAGTACCGACGGACTGTCCCCGTCACCGCCCTCGTACTGCACGAGCGAACGAGCCGCCTGCGAGGCGACCGTCCGGCTGCCGACCGAGGCGGCGAGTCGATCGGCGTCCTGCCACGCCGCGAATGCTTCGTCGGGTCGTTCCTTGGCCACGCACCATCCGACGCTGAGAAGGCCCATGGCCGTGATGGTTGCGCACTCGCTCTCGCGCCCGAGCGCGACAAGGCGCTGGGCCGTGTCGGTTGCCCTTTCCGGATGCGGCCCGAACGAGATGATCGTCGCCCGATTGAACAGCGTCACCGCCCGGCCCATGAGATCGCCCGAGGCGTCGGTGATCTCACGGAGCCGGCGCAGCTCGGTCTTGAGATCGCTGTCGAGCTGACCGGCCGCTGCCAGCATCACCCGCACGGAGCAGGCGATCCAGGGCGGTTCGATGCCGATCCGGTGGGCGGCCTCGACGGCCGCATCCGTGAGTCGGGCGGACTCGGTGAACCGTGCGACTTCCATTTCGGCGTGCGCCGCGATCCCGAGCGCGCACGGGTAGAGGGAATGGTCTTCGGCACCGGATATCCCGGTTACGGCCAGTGCCCACTCGGCGACTTCAAACCGCCCGCGGGCGAGCTCGTGATCGATCAGCGACGTGACGAGGCGCAACCCGACGTCAGCCCGTCCTTCGCCGACGCACCACGTCAAGGCCGAGCGGATGTTGTCGAACTCGGCGTCGATACGGGCCGCCCAACGCGCCTCGTCCGGCCCGTGGAGATTCGGCACGACGCGCTCGAGGAAGGCCGCAAGCTGCTCGCCGAACTCGTCGCTGACCCGTTCCAGCCAACCTCGCTCGATCAGGCGGAG
>JAYUDQ010000744.1:0-3164 GCA_043739745.1 Acidimicrobiia bacterium
CCGTAAGTCGTCGAGGGGCCGAGCCGCGTGAATCGTCCCGCATCCGCGCCCGGTTCCGAGCCATGGCCGCCGCCCGCGCCGGCCTGGTCGGGGCCGAACTGGTCGCCTCGCACGCTTGCGGTTGCCGCAGGACGGCCTCACGGCGCGGGTCAACCGCTGAACCATCCACTCACGCTGGCGTCGAACTTCCGCGACGGCGGCGACTACGCACGCACCCACGGCACACCGAACTGGATCGCTTTCGAGGAGGCAATCGGTGTGCTGGAGGGCGGGAGTGCGGTGTCGTTCGCGAGTGGGATGGCCGCCGCGTCCGGCCTGCTGCATGCACTGATGCCCCGTGTACTCGTACTTCCCGAGGTGTCGTACATGGGAGTGCGGACGCTGGTCGGCGACCTCGTCGCGGGCGGCAGATTGGACGTTCGCCACGTCGATGTCACCGATACGAGCGCAGTGCTGCACGCATCGGTAGGCGCCGACCTCGTCTGGCTCGAATCGCCGACCAACCCGACCCTCGACGAGGCCGATCTGACGCAGCTCTGCGGCACCCTCACCGCCCGCGGCATCCCGACGGTCGTCGACTCCACGTTCGCCACTCCGCTCGGGCAGCAGCCGTTGGCCCTCGGCGCGAGCGCGGTTCTGCATTCGGCCACCAAGTTCATCGGCGGGCATAGCGACCTCCTGCTCGGTGTGGTGGTGACCCGCGACGCCGCCCTCTACGACCGCCTGTTCCGGGCCCGCACGTATGCGGGCGCGACCCCCGGTGCACTCGAATCGTTCCTTGCACTGCGGGGCATGCGCACGCTGCCGTTGCGCTTCGAAGCCGCATCGCGATCGGCGGTGGAACTGGCGGCCCGGCTACGGGCGCACCCGGCGGTCATGTCGGTGCGCCAGATCGGTCCGATGATGGCCGTCATCGTGCGCGGTGGTGCGGCCGGGGCCGACGGCGTCTGTGCTGCGGTACGGCTTCTCGTTCCGGCCACGAGCCTCGGTGGCGTGGAGACGACGATCGAGCGGCGGCACAAGTACGCCGGGGATGCGCACGTCGATCCCGCCCTGTTGCGCGTGAGCGTCGGGATCGAGGACGTCGAGGACCTTTGGGCCGACCTCTCGGCTGCGCTCGCAGTCGCTCTCGCGACCTGATAGCGACCGCGTCGTAGGGTGACCGCATGGGAGCTGCGCCACTCGAAGGCATCAGGGTCGTGGAGATCACGAGCATCTACTCGGGGCCTCTCGCAGGACTGCTGCTGGCGGAGCTCGGGGCCGACGTGATCAAGGTCGAGAGCGTCGACAAGCCGGACCTCATCCGCAATCGGACGCAGGGTCCGCACGGTGTCAGCACCGTGTTCTATGCCCTGAACCGCGGGAAGCGATTCGTGTCGATCGACGCCACGACACCGCGCGGCAGGGCACTCTTCGCCGACCTCGTCGCCGGTGCCGACGTGTTCCTGCACAACATCCGTCCGGGGAAGCCCGAGGCGATCGGCCTCGGCTACGACGAGCTCGCGGTCCGCAACCCGCGCCTCGTCTATGCCGCGATATCCGGCCTCGGGCACGACGGTCCGGACTCCGACCAGCGCGTCTACGACTACGTCGTGCAGGCCCGCGTCGGTATGGTCGACTACCAACGCTCGGTGGACACCGGCAAGGCATCGCTGATCAGTCAGGTGGTCGTCGACAAGACCACCGCACAAGCCACGGTCCAAGCCATCCTTGCGGCGTTGTATGTACGCGAACGAACGGGGAAAGGTCAGCGGATCGACCTGCCGATGCTCGGTGTGGGATTGCACTTCGAATGGCCCGACGCCATGGCCCCGAACTTCACCGAGGTCACGCCGAGCGTCGCCCCCGGCTCATTGCCGCGGCACATCCAGCAACTACCGGCCGCTGCACTTGTCGTGGTGGTGGCCGGTGATGGGGGCGAGCTCGTGTGCAGCCCGGCGCTGCCGCCCTTCGACGGGTTCTGCATCGCATTCGATCGCCCCGACTGGATCGTGGACGACCGTTTCGCTGACGCCATGACGCGCGCACGTCATCTTCCCGAGTTCGTGGGCGAGATGGACGCAGCTGCGCTCCGCTTCACCGCTGCGGAACTGCTCGCCCGGCTGGAGGAGAACGGTGTGGCCTGCGGTCCCGTCCGGAGCCGATCGGCGATCCATGAGGATGCACAGGTCCGCCATCTCGGTCTGCTGTCCGAGCACGACACGGGCTTCGTGGGGACGGTGCGTCAGCCCCACCCGATGTGGCACTTCAGCGCCACACCGGCGCAGATCACCACGTCGATGGGTCGAACGGGGGAGCACACGTGCGAGGTGCTGGCCGAGCTGGGAGTCAGTACGGACGAGATCGCGCAACTCCTGCGTGACGGCGTCGCCTTCGCGCCGTGAAGGGGTTACGGTCCGGGTGATGCGCATCGGAATCAACGCGACAGGTCTCGTCCAACGGGCATCGGTCGACGCATTCGTCGATCATGCGCTGGCGGCGGAAGCGGACGGGTTCGCCAGCTATTGGCTGGCCGAGCATCCGACCGGCGGGCTCGACGCACTGACCGTCCTCGCGGTTGTGGGGCAGCGCGTAAGCCGAATGGAGCTGGGAACGGCCGTGATCCCGACCTATCCCCGCCATCCAATGGTCCTCGCCGGTCAGGCCCTCACCGTGCAGAGCACGATCAAGGGTTCGCTGACCCTCGGGATCGGCATGTCGCACCAGTCGATGATGGGCCAACTGGGCCTGGCCGACGACAAGCCCATCGGTCACCTGCGTGACTACCTTTCGATCGTCATGCCCCTCCTGCACGACGGCAAGGTCGCCTACACGGGCACCTCCATCTCCTGCACGGCCGAGGTTTTCAAGCCGGCGGCGACACCTCCGCAGGTACTCGTTGCCGCTCTCGGTCCGCAGGCGCTGCGCGTCACCGGATCACTGGCCGATGGAACGAGCCTCGCCTGGGTCGGGCCGAAAACCATACGCGCATACATCGTTCCGGTTCTTTCGGAAGCGGCCGCGGCTGCCGGTCGACCAGCGCCGCGTGTGATCGCGACGCTCCCCGTCTGCGTCACGGACGATCCTGCGGCGATGCGCGAGCGGATCACCCGGATGTCGGCCATGTACGGGCAGCTGCCGTCCTACCGGGCGATGTTCGATCGGGAAGGTGTCGAGAACCCGGG
>JAYUDQ010000745.1:0-8119 GCA_043739745.1 Acidimicrobiia bacterium
TCGCGGCAGTACTCCCAGCCAGCGTCGCGCGCTCACCGATGGGCCATGTGGAAGTGCGCGGACTGGCCGAGCCGGTGCCCGTCGTGTGCCTGCAGTGCGAGCACACCGACGCGGTGCTGCTGCCGACTCCGCGCTACTGACCCGTCGACGCCGCGAAGACCGTCGCCAGGCGGACTGACTCACGGGCCCGGAACGCGCGGTGGACGGCAAGGCGCTCGAGGTGCTGGCTCATCTGCTTCGCTCCCTGGGCCACTTCATGGCCGGCACCGGGCGCGAAGTACGCAGTGACCTCGTCGGCCAGCGAAGGAGTGGAGAGGGTGACGAAGCCTTCGAGCATGCGGGGGATGGCGTTGCTCGGGAAGCGTTCGAGGATGGCGTCCCAGTTGGCCCGGATGAATGCCCACGTGGCCGGACCGTTGCTCGAACTGCCCAGCATCTGGCCCAGAAGGTAGGGCGCGTCCTGGGTGCGGATCTCGTCGGTAAGCGTCATGGCCAACGTCCTGGCCACGAGCTCGGGCGCCCGGAACGTTCCGAGCGCGCGCAGCAGGCGCTGCTCGTGCTGGGGTGTGGCCGCTGAATGCTTCGCCGCGAGGTACTGCTCGTAGGTGGCCGCATCACCCTTATGTGCACATATGGATATGACGGCGGGCACGACATCGGGATCGAGCGTGCCGTCGGCCGAGAGCGCAGCAGCGAGGTGGCTACTGGCCAGGGCCTGTACGTCGGCGTCGGCTCCGAGGACCCCGATGGCGCTGATCGCCATGCCCCGCAACTGCGACAGGAGCGACGACTCGCCCTCACGAGCCATCCATCCGAGCTCGCGTACCAGAGGTCCCGCCAAGGCTCGGAACCGCTGCTGGATCAACGGCCTTGTGTCGTCGTCGGCGATGCCGTCGAGCCCGATCCATCCACTCAGAACGCTGGACCACACGTTCGGGTCGCGTTCCGCGGCGAGCCCGCTCGTGAGGGTGACGAACGATTGCGCGTCGGCCGTACCCGCCAATACGCCGGCCCACGCGTCGGCCACGATCTGGATGCGCTCGATGGCGGGCAGCTCATTGATATGCGCGCGTAAGGCGGTGAGCAAGGCGGCGTCGTAGCCGACCCTGTAGAAGCCGTGGCCGCCCGCATTCACCACGACCCACGAGGTCTTCTCGGGAACCGACACTGTCGTGCCGGCGGCTCCCACCATGATCCGGCCGACGGTGCCGTCGTCGCTCCGGTACAGCACCGGTACATCCCATGTGGTCTCCGCATCAGGCCGCTCGAGATAGGTGAAGCGGCGCTGGTGGAGCTGCAACTTCGACGAGCCGACATCGAGCGAGGCCTCGATGAGCGGGTAACCGCCCTGGAAGATCCAGCCGTCCATGAGCTTGCGGACCGGCTCGCCGCTGGTGTGTTCGATGGCGTCCCAGAGATCGGTCGTCTCTGCGTTGGCATAGCTATGTGCGCTTAGGTAATGGTGGACGCCATCGCGGAAGCGTTGCTCGCCGAGGAATTGCTCGAGCATCCGGAGCACCGACGCACCCTTCTCGTACGTCAGGACGTCGAACATGCCCTCGGCGTCGCGGGGCGACACCACGGGGAACTCGATCGGGCGTGTGGCGTGGAGTCCGTCGACCACCTGCGCCATCGCCCGAGACAGGGAGAAGCTCGTCCACCGGTCCCACTCGGGCTTGTACGCCGCGACGCATGACGTTTCCGCGAACGTCGCGAAGGCCTCGTTCAGCCACAGCCCGTTCCACCACTTCATGGTGACCAGGTCGCCGAACCACATATGCGCGATCTCGTGGCTGACGACGTCCGCGATCCGCTCGAGGTCGGACCGCGCCGCCTTGTCCTCGTCGATGAGGAGCAGTGTCTCGCGGAAGGTGACGGCACCGAGGTTCTCCATCGCACCGAACGCGAAATCGGGTGTTGCGATCAGGTCGAGCTTCTCGCCCGGATAGGGGATCCCGTACCAAGTGGCGAAGTAGTGGAGCGCGAACGCGCCGACCTCGAGCGCGAAGCGGCTGAGCTCGGCGTTGCCCGGGCGGGCGATGACACGCAGCGGGACGCCATCGACGTCGATCGGCTCGGTCGCCTCGAGCTCGCCAACGACGAAGCACACGAGGTAGGTCGACATCGTCATGGTGTCGCGGAACGTGACCTGGCGCTTGCCGCTGGCCAGCAGAGCGTCGTGCAAGACCGGCGAGTTCGAGACTGCAAGGAGTCCTTCGTCGACGACGAGGGTGATCCCGAACACCGCCTTGAGGTCGGGCTCGTCCCAGCACGGAAAGGCTCGCCGGGCGTCGGTCGCCTCCATCTGCGTGGTGGCGATCACCTTCGTACTGCCGTCTTCTGCGGTGTAGCTGCTGGCGTAGAAGCCGACGAGCTTGTCGTTGAGAACGCCGCGGAACTGGATGTGCAACGCGGCCCGACCGGGGCCCACCGTGCGCAAGAGCGTGAATGTGACGCGTTCTGTCTCGTCGTCGAGCGAGTGCGTTGCGTCGATGCGGACGCCGGCTCCGTCGATCACCCAAGCCTTGAGGATGTCGAGCTCCTTGGCGTTGCAAACGAGCTCGCTGATCGGCTCGATCACATCGAGGCCGATCGCCGCGTCGCCGACGAAGTCGCGCTTGGCGAGGTCGGGGCTGAGCGTGAGGTCGTAACGCACCGGGACGGCCGTCCGGGGGAGCCGATAGGGATTGGTCGGGGTGTCCGCTCGCATAGCCACGTATCGAGTATTGCCGACGCGCACCGGACCCGGGTCTCGCCACATGATCGACTCGAGAGCGGACCTGCGGGGGTCAAGCCGTTAACGTTCCCGGCCGTGAGTTCCGTAACCCCCCATCAAGTCGTGACGATCGGTCACGCGATCGTCGATGTCCTCGGACACGCGGATGACGTGTTCCTGACGGACCATTCGCTGACAAAGGGCTCGATGGAGCTGGTCGATGAGGATCGTGCCGTGCCGCTCTACAGCGATATGGCGGGTCGGGCACTGCACCACGGCGACGATCTCCTGGAGCTGTCCGGAGGTTCGTCGGCCAACACCGCGGTTGTCGCCTCGATCCTCGGTGCACGGACAGCTTTCATCGGGAAGGTCCGTGACGACGAGCTCGGCCACGTCTACGCCAAGGATCTCGGCGCGGTTGGGGTCGGCTTCGACACCGCGTTCGCCCCCTCGGGATCGATCGCGACCGGTCGCTGTCTGATCAACGTCACGCCTGATGCGGAGCGCACCATGTGCACGTTCCTCGGCGCAGCCCGAGGCCTCCGCGTGCCCGACATCGACGTCCAGGTGCTCTCGCAGGCCGCAGTCACCTACGTCGAGGGCTATCTCTGGGACGAGCTGAACGCCCACGAGGCGCTGGAGACGGCCATCCGCATCGTGAAGGATTCGGGCCAGCGGTTCTCGTTCACGCTCTCCGATTCCTTCCTTGTGGATCGCTTCCGCCCCGGCTTCATCGAGCTGATCGGTGCGAGCGTCGACATCCTCTTCGCCAATGAGCATGAGCTGTGCGCCATGTTCGAGACTGAGGACCTCGACGACGCCTGCCGACGTATCTCCTCGATGTGCGAGATCACGACGGTCACTCGCGGAAAGCTCGGATCGTTGGTGATTTCCGGTGGTGAGATCGTCCGTGCCGAGGCCCATCCGGTCGATGCCGTGGTCGACACGACCGGCGCCGGTGACGCCTACGCCGGCGGGTTCCTCTACGCCTTCACCGCCGGGCTGAGCCTCGAACGCTGTGCCCGGATCGGCAACATCGCCGCGGCCGAGGTGATCTCCCACATGGGTGCCCGGCCGTCGTCGGCACTGGGCGTGATGGTCCACGGGGCCTGAGTCGGACTCGGCTCTTTGCTCCTCCGCTCATCGGAGTAGGTAGTCCAGGAGCTCATCGACCTCGGCAGGCGTTACCGGCAGCGCCGGCATAGCGCCTCGTTCGCCAAGATCATATCCCGGGACGATGAAGGCACCAGGGTCGGATATGGACCTCCGCACATAGTCCTGAGCGCCCAGCGGCGGTTCCCTCGAGGACGCCACGGACGGAAGATTCTCGAGGTTCGGACCGACATACGAGTCATCGGCCGGACACTTCGCGTGCGAGACCGGAAGCGGCCGTCATCGTGCGGTGGCGACGGCGGAGAATTCGGACCAGTGCCCATCCGGCCGCCGCAACCGTGGTCGCGGCCAGGGCAAGCCGAACGCTGCGGGGTACAACTCGGCGGCCCTGCCTTGCCAGCTCCGGTGGCGAACTCGACCGCACGCTGATGGTTCCGAGGTCCTGTGGTGCGAACCAACCCTGGTGTACCTCCCAGCTCCAGGCACCCCCTGTGGGGAAGCGAACAATGGCGACGTAGTGGCCGGTCGTGTCCTCCTTGGCGGGGAACCGGACACGGTCGTTCCCGCCGTTCCGGTGGATCGTGATCGCGGTATCGGTGAGCGAGATCAGTGTGACCCCGTGCTGGCGGATCGTGAAGCCGACAGTGAGGTCCCGACCTGCAACCGGTACCTGCCGCAGCGGATCCAGCGTGGACACCGCCCATCCGCCCGCCCGCGCCTGGCTGCTGCCCAGCGCGAGAACGATCAGGATTGCTGCCGCGAAGCTCGCCCCGGTGGGGCCAAGGCGATGTCGAGCGGTCATGGGAACCTCCGGTGGAGATCGACGCCGAACTGTTCGGTGTCCTCTCGACTACCCCGCCGTCGCCGAAGAGGTTCCCGTCCCGGTCGTGCTCGTGCTCAGCGCACCCCGCGTGCTCAGACCTGGGTACGACCTCTCGCCATGATTGCGGCCCGCCGGGCCTCGACGACGGCCGGATCGTATGTGCGACCGGACCATTCCCGGCCGATCTGGATCTCGAGCCGCTCACCGTCGCCGACGCTCAGCCGGTGGATGGCCCGGTATCCGGCCACCAGTGCCTGCACCGCGTCGGCATTGTTGCCGGCGATGTCACCGGCCAACCTGCGGGCCGCGGGGATCAGATCAGCGTGCGCCACCACGTGGTTCACGAGCCCGAAGGCGAGTGCCTCTTCGGCACGCATGAAGTTGCCGGTGAGGCTCATCTCGATGGCCCGTCGCACCCCGACCGCCTGCGGGAGCAGCACGCTCAGACCCCAGCCCGGGAGGATGCCGACGCGGGCATGCGTGTCTCCGAACGACGCCCGCTCGCTGGCCACGAGGAAGTCGCACAGGAGCGCAAGCTCGAACCCGCCGGTGACGGCGACGCCGTTGATCGCCCCGATCAGCGGCTTGCGCAGGGTGGCCCACGGGCGCGCAGGCTCTCCGGGCGTCGAGTCGGTCGTTGCGCCGAGGTTGCGTCCCGACGAACCGAGCTCCTTGAGGTCGAGGCCGGCACAGAACGCCGGATCGGCGCCGGTCAGGATGATGACGTCGACCTCGGCGTTTCCGTCGACGTCGGCCATCGCCTGTCCCAGTGCCCGCAGCAGCTCGCTGGAAAGGGCGTTGCGGGCCGCGGGACGATTGAGGGTGACCGTCCCGATGCGGTCTGCGATGTCGACGAGGACGAGACCCTCAGCGATGGTGGAGGCGGACTTCGTGGCGCTGGCACTCATCGCCCCATGTTCGGCCACACCGCACCGCGGCATCCAATCGAAGCCGTCAGTGATGCGGACTCATCACCGCAATCGCGACCGACGAGCCGGCCCGCGAGGAGATCGTGGTGATCTGACGTCCGGACTGCACGGCATCGGTCGGAGGTTTCATGAGGTCGCCGAAGAACGCCATCGTCGAGGACAGGTCCTGCGCGGTGAGCGCAATGCCGAAGAACCGAGCCGGATCGGCCGCCTTGTCGGGATCGGGAATCTCCGGGCCGACGACTTCGAGAATGACCTTTTCGTCGATCGGTCCATCGGGATCCCCGAGCCAGAAGAAGGCCTGACGCATGCGTTGCGAGCCGTATGCGGCACCCTCGCGGCGACGTCGGAGCTCGAGGCCAGCCGTCTCGAACGCGGCAACACAGCGCTCGACGTCGGGGGTCGACACCACGACATGGTCGATCGCAACGACGCCGTTCACATGATTCGGGCTCGGCGCCGGTGCCGACCGCACTGCACCGCCCGTGCCGGTCGTGAGGCCGTCGATGATGCCCACGGGCGCGTTGGCGTCGTCGACGAGCGTCCACTCGACGATGCCCCTGCCTAGGCCCGCTCCGCCACAGACAATGCCGGTCGAACCGATCCACACCGTTCTATCGACAACGCTGAAGCCGAGTGCAGCCCAGGTCTCGGGTTCGTCGGCAACGGTGAGCGAGTGGAGACGGGTCATCTCCTTCACGCTAACGCCGGCGAAGCAGGGTTCAGCGACCGCAGTTCGGCTTTTTCCCGTGGTTGGCCTTCTTGTTCCGGGCCCGCTTCTTGCGCTTCTGTGTTCGCTTCGACATAAGGCGGGCGAGTGTAGTTGTCCTAGCGTGGGCGCCGTGCCGGATGCCGAGCAACCGACACCCGATGCGCTCCGTCATCGCATCGAGCGCTATTTCGACGCCGCACCGCGGGAGAGCGCAGCGGTCGAGGCGCACGGTCCGTTCACGATCTTCATCTCCCATGCCCCATGGCCGTACTACGCCCGTCCGAGGCTGCACAGCGATGGCGACGGTGACGACCGCAGGCGCATAGCTGCTGCGGACGTTCGTCAGGTCGTCCGGCGCCAATGCGAACTGGGAGTCGTCATCTGTGTGGAGTGGCAGCACGAACTCGTGCCGGAGATGGCGACCGTGGCTGTGGAGGCTGGGCTGTCGGTCCGTCTCAGGCCGCTCCTCGTGCACGATCGAAGCGTGCAGGTACCACTCGGACTCGAAAGCTGGAACGTCGACGTGCTCACCGCCGGGGAACCCGAGATCGAACGCATCCGTGCGGTCGCTGCGGTCGGCTGGCGTCAGGTCGACACCTCCGTCGGCCCTGCGGGCGCGAGTGCGCGCGACGATGAGCCGCTCGACGTGGCGGGCGCCGACTTCAGCCGCGCGGAACTAGCCGATGGTCGGCGATCCATGGCCGTCGTGCGCTCCGAGCGGGACGGCGCCGTTGCCGTCGGAACCCATCGCCCTTGCGGTGACGTGAGCGAGATCGTCGGCGTGGCCGTACTCCCCGCGTTTCGACGACGAGGACTTGCCACCGCGCTGACGGCCGTGCTCGTGGACGACGCCTACGCCCGTGGCGTCGAGACGGTGATGCTGACGGCCGAGAGCGATGCCGTCGCCCGCATCTACGAACGCGTCGGGTTCCGGCGGATCGGCTTCACCGGTGAGGCCGTGCCCGCCCAGCAGGCGTGAGCGGGCACGACGCCGGGTAGCCTCTTCGTTCTTATGGAGCGGTTCGGTTTCGTCGGTCTTCCCAACGCGGGCAAGTCCTCGCTGTTCAATGCCCTTGCCGGCGGTGGCGCGCTCGCGGCGCCGTATCCGTTCGCGACCAAGGAGCCGAACGTCGGCCGGGCCCGCGTACCTGACGAACGGCTGTTGAAGCTGGCCGAGATGTCGAAGTCGAAGTCGGTCGTGCATGCCACGAGCGAGTTCGTCGACATCGGCGGACTGGTGGAGGGCGCGAGCAAGGGCGAGGGCCTCGGCAACAAGTTCCTCGCGACGATCCGCGAAGTCGACGCGATCGTCTTCGTGCTTCGGGCATTCGAGAAGGGCGCAACCGGCGATGAGGTCCCGGGCCCGACCGACCCGCTCGACCATCTGGCCGTCGTCGAGATCGAGCTCGCGTTGGCCGACCTTCAGAGCGTCGAGACGCAGCTCCCGAAGCGCGTGCGCATGCTGAAGCTCGACAAGACGCTGCAGGCCGGTGTCGATGCGCTCGAGCGGGCGCAGGCCATCCTCAGCGAAGGCACACCGCTGTACCGAGCGACGCTCAGTGCCGACGACAAGGCCGAGCTGAAACCGTTCTTCCTGCTCACCAACAAGCCCGTGCTCGTGGTCGTCAACGTCGGCGACGGCGACCTCGACCGCATCGACGAGATCACCAAGCCCGTCGTCGACCTCATGGCCGGCCACGCCGAGGTGCTCGGCATGTGTGTGCAGCTCGAGGCCGAGGCCGCGACGATGGACGAGGCCGAACGCAAGGAGATGCTCGACGGCTTCGGGCTGGGCGAGGGCGCGCTTCCTCGTGTCATGCACGCCG